>NZ_QRHU01000013.1:916-72868 GCF_003470945.1 Collinsella sp. AM23-17
TTCGCGATCCCCGGCCTTGACGACGAGTTCCGCGTCATCGTGTCTCCGTGGATCCTTTCCTCGCTGATCACCGATCGCCTTGCCGCTTACTACGAGACGGTCACCAAGCACAACCTCAACTACCGTCGCTACTATCACCAGTTCGACTACTAATAGTTGACCACTCATTTAAGAAGCACCCTGCCCGGGCGCATGCGTCCGGGCATTTTTATGCCGAAATTCGCTAGGAAGGGGATCGAATGAGGCAGTTTATCGTGGCGTCCCATGCTCATTTCGCGTCTGGAATCGTCGAGAGCATCGGCCTGCTTTCCGGTGAGCGCGAAAACGTCCATGCGCTCTCTATGTATGTCGACGGAAACGAGGACCTGTCCAAGGAGGCTGCAGCGATTCTGGACGGCTTTGCCGCGGACGACGAAGTTGTCGTGTGCACTGACCTCTTTGGCGGCAGCGTCAACAACGAGTTCACCAAGATCGTCCAGACGCGTCCCAACACGCACCTCGTGACCAATATGAACTTGCCACTCCTTATTCAGCTGCTGTTCGTACCCGATTCCACTCCGATCGACGAGGCCATTCGCCAGATCGTCGAGGCGGACGACACTAAGGTCAAGTACGTCAACGACCTGCTGGGGCAGGCCGAACTCGATGAGTTTTAATCGTTAGGAGCACATCATGATTCAGATGATTCGTGTAGATTATCGACTGCTTCACGGCCAGGTTGCCGTTAGCTGGACCTCGGCTCTGGGTGCCGACTGCATCCTGTTAGTGAGCGACACGGTCCTCAATGACAAGCTTCGTCTGCAGGCCCTGTCCCTTGCAAAGCCCGAAGGATGCAAGGTCGTCGTCAAAAACACCGAGGATGCTGTCAAGGCGCTCCAGAGCGGTGTGACCGATAAGTACAAACTCTTCGTGGTTTGCGAGACGATTCAGCAGGCCGGTGCCGTCGCCAAGGCGATGGGAGTCAAGAAGATCAACCTCGGCAACGTTGCCTTTAGCGAGAATGCCCGCCAGGTCTCGACGAGCGTGTTCCTCACGCCCGAGAACGAGGCCTACGTGAAGGAGCTGCTCGGCGAGGGCTATGAACTGTTCATTCAGATGATTCCGGCAGATGCGAAGACTGACGCCGCGAAGGTCATCGGTTAGGGGCCGTCATGGTTATCAAGACAATCCTGATTTTCCTTATTGCCCTTTTGGGTTATTCCGAGTGGCTGACGGGCACGAGCTACCTCCAGCGCCCGATCGTGCTCGGACCTCTGGTTGGCCTTGTCATGGGCGACATGGTGACCGGCACGATCATGGGCGCCACGATGGAGCTTGCCATGGTCGGCGCCATCTCGGTCGGCGCCTATAACCCGCCCGATACGATTTCCGGCACTATCCTGGGCGTATCTCTTGCCATGCAGGCCGGCGCGGACGCTTCGGCGGCCCTGACCCTGGGTATTCCTATCGCCACGATCGTCCTGGCGCTCGACACGGCCCTGGGCCAACCGGTCATGCTGCTGCTGGTGCACCGTATCGACAAAAACGTCGAGGACGGAGACACCAAGGCCATCACGCGCAACATGCTCATCGCCGGTTACGCGCAGAGCTGGTGCGGCCTGCTGATTATTCCCCTGGCATTCTTCTTTGGTGCCGATGCTGTTGCCAGCCTGCTCAACATCATTCCCGATTTCGTTCAGACCGGCATGGATGTCGCCGCCGCCTTCTTGCCCGCACTCGGCTTTGCGATGCTGGCGCAGATGATTATGAACAAAACAGTGGCTCCGTTCTTCTTCGCTGGCTTCTTCCTCGTCGCCTACTTTGGCATTAGCACGACGGGCGTGGCGATCTTTGCCGCGATCATCGTCGTCGCGATGACGGTTTTGGGTGATAAGAAAAAAGCGGAGCAGCCCGCAGCGGCAACCGAGGATCCTGCGATTGGGAGTGGGTTCGATGAGTTTTAAGTTTGAGTCTTCTTACGACGGGCTGATTTCCCGCGCAGACCTTAAGAAGCTGTTCTGGCGCTCGATTCCCTATGAGCATTCCTGGAACTACGAGCGTATGGGCCATATCGGCTTTATGTGGGCCCTTATGCCGATCCTTCGCAAGCTGTATCCGCAGGATGCGGACTTTAAGGCCGCCCTTAAGCGCCATATGGAGCTCTATAACGTCACGCCGTACATCTCGACGCTTCCCATGTCCATCGCCGCTGCAATGGAGGAGGTCAACGCTACTGACGATAGCTTTGACACGAGCGCGATCTCTAATGTCAAGCTTGCTTTGATGGGGCCGCTGTCCGGCGTGGGCGATGCTTTCTACTGGGGCACGCTGCGAATTTTGGCAACGGGTGTCGGCACGTCGCTGGCGCTGCAGGGCTCTATTCTTGGCCCGATTTTGTTCCTGCTCGTGTTCAACGTTCCTCACTACATCATCCGTTACCTGCTGACGTTTGTGGGATATCGCTTTGGCTCGGACATGATCAGCAAGGTCCAGGAATCGGGCATTATGGACACGATCGTCAAGATGGCCTCTATCATGGGCGCCATGGTGATCGGTGCTATGACCATGGAGATGGTCACCGTGGACATTCCGCTCATGGTCGGTGCGGGCGATGGTGCTCAGACGCTCGCCGAGCTGCTCAACGGAATCTTCCCGGGCTTTGTCACGATGGGGCTGTTTGGAATTGTCTATCTCATGCTCAAGAAGAAGATGAATCCGCTGCTCATCATGCTTGTGATCCTGCTCGTGAGTATCGCTGGCGCGTTCTTTGGAGTGCTTGGTGTCCAGTAGGGTATCCGTCATAATGAAAACAATGTAAGAGGGGGCGTCGCGCACACTGTGCTGCGGCGCCCTTTTGCCGAAAGGTGGACAAGATGGAGTATCCGCAGCTTGCCGTCATGAATATCAGCCATCGTTATTTTGACCTTGAGGAATTCTTTTCTTCGGCAGCGGCCTCGGGCTATACGTGTTGCGAGCTTTGGACCGGGGCGATGCATCTGTATGTCGATTGCCATGGATACGATTCGCTCGAGCGGGTACGGGAGCTGTCGCAGCGGTATGGGGTTCGGATTGTGGGGCTTTGTCCCGAACAGAACAACCCCAAGCCGTGGAATATCGCGGCGCGCGGGAATGAGGCGCGTGCCCGCACGCTCGCGTACTTTAAGAACGTTGTAGATATCGCGGCGGAACTTGGAGCCGAGCAGGTCATGGTCTCGAGCGGCTGGGCATTTTTGAACGAGCCGATCGAGGACGCGTGGGGTCGCAGCGCCTCGATGCTGCGTGCGATTGCCGAGCATGCGGGAGAGCGCGGCGTGCGACTGGTGCTCGAGGCCCTACAGCCGGTTGAGTCGATGATCGTGAACTCGGCGGCCGATACGAAGCGCATGATCGAGGCAGTTGATCATCCGGCACTTAAGGCGTGTCTGGATTTGGGCGCTATGGCGGTGGCGGGGGATACCATCGACGATTATTTTGATCTGCTTGGCGATGATGTCGCCCACGTGCATTTTGTCGATGTTGCGGCAGATGGCACGACGCATCTTGCTTGGGGTGACGGCGACCGCGATATGCGCGCCGACCTGGATAGGCTGGTGGCGCGCGGCTATCGCGGAGTTGTTTCGGCCGAGACCTATGATTGGCGCTATTTCGCCAATCCCGCGGCAGCCGACGCTCAGGTTATGGCGGAGTACCGACGCGCGATTGGCGCCTAAGTGGGACAGGGCGCCGAGTTGGCGTTTGACGCTTTTTGAGAAACGGGACGTGCTTTCCGCTTGAGGCTTCTGGCGGAAAGCACGTCCCAGAACAGGCGCTCAGAATGGGACACACTTTCCGCTGAGGACCTCAACCGGAAACCGCATCCCAGTTTTTGGCTGGCGGGCGGGACGCGCTTTCCCCTATGTTTCCAAATGAATACGCTATGAGCCGAGGAGGACGATTCTCCCCGCAAACACTCTAGTATGCTAAAGTACCCAGAAGACCGGCGGAGCTATGCCGGTCTTCTGCTCTATATGAAACACAGCATGAGGAGGCTCACCAGATGACGGCCACACCGTGGGGATTCCGGGACATATTGCCCGAGGAGGCTCAGGCGCGCGAGGAGATTGCGCTGACGGTGAAGGGCTGCTTCAGGGAGCATCATTACCTTCCGGTCGAGACGCCGCTGCTCGAGGACAAGGGCTCGCTCGAGGAGGGCGGCCGCATTGCGGACACCCCGTTTAAGCTCTTTGATGACGACGGTCGCCTGCTGGTGGTCCGTCCCGACAACACGCTGCCGATCGTGCGCTTGGTTTCGACCCGCATGCGCGCGGCCGATCTGCCGCTGCGCCTTCGCTACGAGGCACCGGTGGTTCGCGAGTGCCAACGCAATGCCGGTGGCTCGCGTCAGTTTACTCAGCTGGGCCTTGAACTTATCGGTGCGGGCGATGTCGCGGGCGATGTCGAGATCGTCTCGCTGGTGGCGGAGGCTATGCGCAAGCTGGCGCTGCCCGATACGCGCATTATCGCGGGCAGCGTGCGTCCGTTTAAGGAACTGCTCGCGGCCTGTGAGGATCGCGAACTGGCTGCCGAGGCATTGCGTTGCGTGCACGCCAACGACTTTGTGGGCCTCGATGCCCGTGTGGCGGCAAGCGCCGAGCCCGAGGCCGTCAAGGCCGCCATTAGCGAGCTGCCGCGCTTGCACGGCGGCGCCGAGGTATTCGACCGCGTCGACGCGCTGCTGGCGGCGGCGGGCATCGTCGCGCCGCTGACGCGCGAGATGCGTGCCCTGGTTGATGGTCTGGCTCCCGAGGACGCCCAGGTGCTGTCCTTCGATTTCTCCATCATGAACTCTTTTGATTACTACACGGGCCTGGTTTTTAAGGCCTATGCCGGTGGCCTGCCCGATCCGGTGGGCTCGGGCGGTCGCTACGACTCCATCTTTACCGGTGCGTTCGGCGACGGCATCGAGGTGCCGGCGGCGGGCTTTGCCTTTTCGCTCGAGCGTCTGGAAGCCGCGCGCACCTCGGCCGAGGACGCTGCTTCCGATGGTGACCATGCCGTGGGCCGTGGCGCCGAGGGTCCGCTGCGTATCGCCGTGCCCAAGGGCTCGCTCAAGGCCGATACGCTCGATGTGCTCGAGGCCGCGGGCTTGGACGTCTCTGAGCTGCGCGATCCCGGCCGTCACCTGATCGTGCGTGGTCGCGACACACGTGCCGGCGAGGGCACGGTCGGCGATATCGAATTTGTCATCGTGCGTCCCAGCGACGCGCCCGCTTTTGTGGGCTGCGGCGGTGCCGACTGTGGCATCTGCGGCTGGGACTCGCTTATCGAGGCAGACCTCAACCTGCTGCAGCTGGTCGATCTGGGCTACGGCCTGTGCACCTTTATCGAGGCGGAGCCCGCGTGGCGCGCCGGCCAGGCCGAGCGCAACTATGCCCGCCGTGGGTCGCTTCGCGTGGCCACCAAGTATCCGCGCATCGCGAGTGCCTGGTATGCCGAGCGCGGCGTGAACGCCGACATCGTCTCGCTGCACGGCAACATCGAGCTGGGCCCCATTGTCGGCATGACCGATCGCATCGTGGATATTACCGCCACGGGCGCCACACTGCGCGATAACGACCTGGTCATCACCGGCCGCATCATGGACTGCACGGCCCGCTTCTTCGTCAACCCGGGTGCCGCTCGCTTGGATCAGCGCGTGCGCAATTTGGCCGATCGCCTGGCCGCGGCTGTTAAGGACAAGCATTTTGAGCCCGTTGCGGGCTCGGCACAATAGCGCGAGCACGCACGGGCGCCCCAACGTCCGGGCTGCGGGCCGACTGGCGCCGCCGCCCGGTCTCTCGTTTTTCGAACACAACCTCGACCGATAGGGGATACCGAAATGAAGACCATCAAGCTTGCTCCCGGTGAGCGCCTCGTTACCAACCAGCTCAACCGCAAGGGCGTGCTGCCGCAAAACATCATCGACGCCGCCCGCGATATCGTGGCCAACGTGCGTGCCAACGGCGATGCCGCGGTGCGTGATTACTGTCAGCGTTTTGACGGTGTTGAGCTGCAGGGCTTCCGCCTGCCTCAGGAACAGATCGATGCCGCGCTCGAAGGCCTCGATCCCGCTTTTGTCGTGGCGCTCGAAAAGGCTGCACGCCAGATTCGTGAGTTCCACCAGCGCGAGGTCGAGCAGAGCTGGTTTACCACACGCCCGGACGGCACGATGCTCGGCGTTAAGGTGACCTCGCTCGCGGCGGCCGGCATCTATGTGCCGGGCGGCCGCGCGCAGTATCCCTCCACGGTGCTCATGAATGCCATTCCCGCCAAGGTGGCCGGCGTCAAGCGCGTGGTCATGGTGACCCCGCCGCAAAAAGACGGCCTGATCAGCCCTTACACGCTTGCCGCGGCAAAGCTCGGCGGCGTGGACGAAATCTATATGGTGGGCGGCGCTCAGGCCGTGGCCGCGCTGGCGTACGGTACCGAGACAATTCCGCGTGTCGATAAAATCACCGGCCCGGGCAACGCCTTTGTCGCCGCTGCCAAGCAGATTGTCTCGGGCGATGTGGGCATCGACATGGTCGCCGGTCCCTCCGAGGTCTGCGTGCTGGCCGATGCCACGGCCAAGCCCATGGTAGTCGCGGCCGACCTGATGGCCCAGGCCGAGCACGATCCGCTGGCGGCTTGCTATCTGGTGACCTGCGACGAGCAGTTTGCGCGCGAGGTCGAGGCGGGCATCGACATCCTGGTGGCGCAGTCGCCGCGCGCCGAGATCACACGCGCTTCGCTCGATAACGAAGGCACCATCGTGGTGGCCGCCGACATGGCTGCCGCCGTCGAGGCCGTGAACACCGTGGCGCCCGAGCACCTTGAGCTGCACTGCAAGGACGCGATGGGCCTGCTCGGCGGCATTCGCAACGCCGGCGCCATCTTTGTGGGCGCTTGGAGCTCCGAGCCGCTCGGCGATTATGTTGCCGGCCCCAACCACACGCTGCCGACCGGCGGCACGGCCATGTTCTCCAACCCGCTTTCGGTCGAAGAGTTCGTTAAGCGCTCGAGTGTCATTTGCTATACGCCCGAGGGCCTACTCTCGGACGCTCCCGCTACGCAGCGTTTGGCCGAGGCCGAGGGCCTGTGGGCGCACGCGCTTTCGGCCGCACTGCGTCGCCGCGTGTTGGAGCAGGGCGAGGATGCCGTGAGCGCCGAGTCGCTCGCCGCGGCCGACTTGACCAAGGTTGCCTGGCCGGGCGACGCCGTGGCGACGGTTGCCGAGGGCGTTGACCTGGCGGCTGCGGGCGCAGATGGCGTTGGCCCGACCGGCAAGGAGGCCTAATATGGCCGAACTCACGCCGCGCATGAAGGAGCTCGTCCAGCCCTATCTGGCAGGCATCGAGCCCTACGATCCCAACTTTACGCCCACGCGCATCAACCTTTCGGCAAACGAGAACACCTACCCCGTGCCGGCCGGCGTGCGCGAGGCGATCGACGCGGCCCTGGCTGCCACGCCGCTCAACCGCTACCCCGATCCCATGTCCTGTGACCTGCGCGACGAGCTTGCCGCTTGGCATGGCGTGACGCGCGAGAATATCTGCGTGGGCAACGGCGGTGACGAGCTGCTCTATAACTGCCTGCTGGCGTTTGGCGGCGCGGGGAGGACCCTGCTCAACTGCCCGCCGTGCTTTAGCGAGTATGCGTTCTTTGCGTCTCTGTGCCAGACTGAAGTGCGCGATGTGTGGCGCGACCCGGCGACCTTTGAGCTCGACCAGGCGGCTGTGCTCGCGGCGGCGCCGGAGTGCAACCTGGCCATCGTGACCTCGCCCAACAATCCCACGGGTGACGTTGCTCCGCTCGACTTTGTCGCGGCCCTGTGCGATGCCTGCCCCGGCATGGTGATGGTCGATGAGGCCTACGTGGAGTTTGCCGACGATTCGTTTGGCGCGGCCACCACGGCGCAAGGCCTTATCGCCGAGCATCCCAACCTGGTGATTCTACATACGCTGTCCAAGGCGTTTGGCGCCGCCGGCACGCGTCTGGGCTATGTGATTGCGGCACCCGAGGTCGTCGACGTGTTCGCGGCGATTCGCCAGATCTATTCAGTTAACGTGCTGAGCCAGGCGGCAGCACTTGCCTGCGTGCGTGCCCGTGATGCCTACACGCCCGTGGTGGCACAGATCGCATCCGAGCGCGAGCGCGAGCTGTGCGCCCTGCGCGCAATGGCTGCCGATGGCATGCCCGTGGAGGCATGGCCGAGCGCGGCGAACTTTGTGCTCGTGCGCACGCCGCATGCCACGCGCGTGCGCGAGCGTCTGCGCGACGAGTATTCGATTTTGGTGCGCGACTTTAGCTACGCGCCGGGGCTTGCGGACTGTCTGCGCATCACTGTGGGTACGCCGCAGGAAAACGACGAGGTGCTGGCCGCGTTTGCCGCGCTGGTGAAGGAGGAGATGTAGATGGACCGCTATGCCGAGGTAACCCGCAAGACGGGCGAGACCGACATTGTCGTAAAGCTCGACCTGGACGGATCTGGCGTGTGCGATATCTCGACCGGCGTGCCGTTTTTCGACCACATACTCAACGCTTTTGGCCGCCATGGCCTGTTCGATCTGACGGTGCATGCGGTGGGCGACGTCGAGGTCGACGCGCACCACACCGTTGAGGACACGGGCATTGTGCTGGGCGAGGCGTTTTGCCAGGCGCTGGGCGACAAGGCGGGTATTACGCGCTTTGCCGACGCGGCGATCGCCATGGACGAGACACTCGTGATGGCCGCCGTGGATATCTCGGGTCGCGGGCAGGCCTATTGCGAGCTGCCCGTGCCGACTGAGCGCGTGGGCAGCTTTGATACCGAGCTGGCCGTCGAGTTCTTCTATGCCTTTGCGCGCGATGCCAAGCTCACGCTGCACGTGCGCGAGCTGGCGGGCGGCAATTCGCACCACATTATCGAGGCCGCCTTTAAGGCCGTGGGCCGCACGATGCGCCGCGCCTGCGAACTCGATCCCCGCGTGCAGGGTATCCCCAGCACCAAGGGCTCGCTGTAACCGTCACAAGGGTAAAACCACCACGAAGATGCCTGTCCTCTTTGTGGTGGTTTTGGATGATGAGAAGTGGAGGGGTCGCGTGGGCGAACCGAAGATCGTGGTGGTCGACTACCACAAGGGCAACTTGTCGAGCGTCGTGCGCGGGCTTGCGCGCGCCGGTGCTGCCGCCTGCACGTCGGACGATCCGGAGCAGATCCGCAACGCCGACGGCCTGGTCATCCCGGGCGTGGGTGCGTTCTATGACGCGATCGCCTTTATGCGTCAGAGCGGCGAGGAGGTGGCCGTGCTCGATGCCGTTGCCGCCGGAACTCCGCTGCTCGGCATCTGCCTGGGCCTTCAGCTGTTTTTTGAGCGCGGCAACGAGGGCGTGCCTGCGAACGAGGACGCGGACGCGGACGACGATGCCTCCGAGCAGGCCGGTGGTCCCTGGGTCGATGGCCTGGGCATCATGCGTGGCTCGTGCACGCACCTGGAGTCGAGCCGTCTGAAGGTCCCGCACGTGGGCTGGGACCAGGTGCGCATGACGCCCGCCGGTGCGGCCGATCCGTTGCTTGCCGGTTTTGCCGAGGGCGCCAACATGTATTTCACTCACAGCTACGCGGTGGCCGACGACGTCGATGCCGCCGATGTGTTGGCGCGCACGCACTATACACGGAGCTTCCCGTGCATCGTGCGCCACGGCAACGTGTGGGGCTGCCAGTTCCATCCCGAGAAATCCTCTGCGCTGGGTCAGCGCATCCTTAAGAACTTCGTGAGCATCGTCGAGGGGGCCGGCCGATGATTCTGTTTCCCGCAATCGATTTGATCGGCGGCAAGGTCGTGCGCCTGGAGCGCGGCGACCGGAGCCGCTGTAAGGTGTATTCTGACGACCCCGTGGCCGTTGCCCGCTCCTTTGCCGAGCAGGGCGCGAGCTGGGTGCACGTCGTCGACCTGTCCGCTGCCTTTGGCGAGGACGAGGACGCGTGCGCTGCCAACTTGGCAGCGATTAAGGCCATCTGCGGCGTCGACGGTCTGTCCGCGGACGTGGGCGGCGGCGTTCGTTCGCTCGCGCGCATCGACGAGCTGGCCGGCTACGGCGCGCGTCGCATCGCGCTAGGCACGGTGCTCGTGACCGAGCCGGGATTTGCCGAGGTGGCGGCGCAAGGCTTTGGCGAGTTACTGGTGGCAGACATTGCCGCCCGTGACGGCCAGGTCAAGGTGAATGGTTGGCGCGACGGCGCGGGTGTGGCGCTCGACGACGCCGTGGCGCAGCTCACCGAGCTGGGCTTTAAGCATCTGGTGTATACCGACATCGCGCGCGATGGCATGCAGACGGGCATCGACGTGGCGGCGTATCGCCATGTGGCCGAGGTCGCGGGCTTTCCCGTCGTGGCTTCGGGCGGCATCTCGACGCTCGACGATATCCGCGCACTGGCCGCGGTGGGCGAGGATGCCATCGAGGGTGCCATTACCGGTCGTGCGCTCTACGAGGGCAACTTTACGCTGGCCCAGGCGTTGGCCGCCGCCCGAGGGAAGGAGTAGCCCATGCTTGCCAAACGCGTGATTCCCTGTCTGGATGTTAAGGACGGCCGCGTGGTCAAGGGCGTCAACTTTGTGAGCCTGCGCGATGCTGGCGACCCGGTGGAGCTGGCGCGCGCCTACGACCGCGAGGGTGCAGACGAGGTCGTCTTCCTGGACATTACCGCGACGAGCGACAACCGCGCGACGACCATCGAGATGGCGGCGCACGCGGCCGAGGAGCTCGCTATTCCCTATACCGTGGGCGGCGGTTTCCGCGACTTGGCGGGCATGCGAACCATGGTTGCCGCCGGTGCCGACAAGGTGTCGCTTAACTCTGCCGCCGTGCGCGATCCGTCGTTGATCAGCCAGGCCGCCGCGGCGTTTGGCAGCCAGGCCGTGGTCGTGGCGATTGATGCCAAGCGCGTGGGCCTGCCCGGTCAGCCGGATGCCGACAAGTGGGAGGTCTTCACGGCGGGCGGTCGCAACGCCACGGGTATCGATGCGGTGGCGTGGGCCGAGGAAGCGGCTCGTCGCGGCGCCGGTGAGATCTTGCTCACCAGCATGGATCGCGACGGCACCAAGGCTGGCTTCGACCTGGCACTCACCCGCGCCGTGGCGCGCGCGGTGCCGATCCCGGTGATCGCAAGCGGCGGCGTGGGCACGCTCGAGCATTTTGCCGAGGGCGTGATCGAGGGCGAGGCCGATGCCGTGCTGGCGGCCAGCGTCTTTCACTTTGGAACTTTCAGCATTCGCCAGGTGAAGGAGTATATGGCCAGCCAAGGCATCCCTGTGAGGCTGGACTTCTAGTGCTGCGGCTTGCCCAGGCACCGCATCTTGCCGCTCAAACCGTCGCTCGCGTACCAAAGTACGCGTCGCTCCTCTTTCGCGGCAACCTGCGGCACCTGGACAACCCTCGCCGACCTGTGGGATTTCGTTTGTTACTTGGGAGAAATGATGACTGAGGTAATAAATGCTACCGAGCTTAAATACGACGCCCGCGGGCTGATTCCTTGCGTGGTTCAGCAGCATGACACCGGTGAGGTGCTTATGGTTGCTTGGATGAACGAGGAATCGGTGGGGCTGACGCTCAAGACCGGGACCACGTGGTTTTGGAGTCGCAGCCGTCAGGAGCTCTGGAACAAGGGCGCGACGAGTGGCAACATGCAGGAGGTCAAGGAGCTCTGGGCCGACTGCGATAGCGATACGCTGCTGGTCAAGGTGGACTCACCGGGCCCGGCCTGCCATACCGGCAACCGTACCTGCTTCTTTAAGCGCGTGGAAGGGGGAGTGCGATGAAAGTCGTGACGCCGTTCGAGGTCGCCGAATGCAACACCGAGCTCCTCCGCGCGGGCGTGCCATGCCGCGTGCACCTGACTGATGCCTGCGGGGCGCAGTCGCTTTGGCTCGAGGCCGAGAAGGAAAGGCTCGATGAGGCCCATGCCGTCATCGTCGAGTTCTTTGAGAAAAAGGGCGCAAAGCCTCGGTTCGATGAGGCCGGTACCTACTTTACGCTGCAGTAACGAGAGGAAATAACCATGGGAGTCAGAACAGCTAACGTGCAGCCGGGAAACATCGGTGAGACGCTGACGGGACTGGCCGAGGTGATTCACAGTCGTCGCGACGCATCGCCGCAGGAGAGCTATACCGCGCGTCTGCTGACCGACGTCGAGGACGAGCTGCTCAAGAAGCTTGCCGAGGAGGCGAGCGAGGTGATCATGGCCTGCAAGGATAACGACCACGATCACATCCGCTACGAGGCCGGCGACCTGATCTACCACCTGCTCGTGACGCTCGAGCGCTACGGCATCACCCTCGACGAACTGGCCGGCGAACTCAACGCCCGCCGCCACTAGTCATTGGGGACGTTCTTAAACGACTAGTTAGGCGAGGGGCGTGGATTCCCATTCGCCGGTGGGGTGGGGGATATCGAAGGCCCGGTAGCCGCAGTCGTAGGCGTGGGCCTGGGCCTCGCGGATGTTCCAGCAGATGTCGCAGGCGCGGTGCGCGTCCGAGCCAAAGGTGATGGGCACCTCGGCATGGGCGAAGCGGCGCAACAGCCCGGTCGCGGGGTAGTAATCGTCGAGCCCCTTGCGCGGTGCGGCGGTCGAGACCTCAACGCGGCGACCCGTATCGTGGGCGCATTCGGCCATCTGCTCCCAAAACGGCGCGGGGTCAAAGTCGGGTGCAAAGCCGTCCTTCGAAAAGCGCATGACCAGGTCGGGATGGGCCATCGCGTCAAAGTTGAGTGAGCTTTCGCAAGCACGGCACCAGTCGTCGACGTAGCACTCCCACACGCCGCGCACGCCTAAGTTTTCCCAAACATGCAAGTTGGTATCGTCGTCGATCCAACCGCAAAGGGAATCGGGTGTATCGGGGCGCGCGACGTCCTCTGTCCCTGCCGTGCCCGCGGCGCCTGCCGCAATATCGCCCGGGTTGCCAATCCAGTGCACGCTGCCCAGACGTACGACGGCGCCCTGGGACCAGTGCTCTACCAAGGGCTCGCAGCCCTCGTACCAATCGCATTCAAAACCGTAGATAAAGGTGAGCTCCGGCGCAATCTGCGCGGCGAGTTTGCGGGCGTCCTCAAAGGCCAAACGATGTGCCGGCAAGTCGCCCTCGACGACCTGCACCTCGCAGTTAGCATCCATACTGGCGGGCAGGGTAAGGTGGTCGGTCGAGACCATGACGCGGCAGCCGGCGGCAGCAGCGGCACGGACGTTGTCCTCGAACGAGGCGTGCCCGTCCGAGAACGAGGTATGAGTATGGCAATCGACCAGCGGGCAGGCGGGCATGGCGACTCCTTTGCATTTGGTGAATCCGCTCCATTGTAATGGTGCAGCTCTCAACACGCCGCGCACGCCGGGTGCCGAAATCGAGTGGAAAGGCGGGGCGGCGCGTGCCGGCGCCGGCGACTACTTGCTTCGTGCCGCCGCGCGTTTGGCCTGCACTGTTACCATCGCGTGTCTCACGGCGGTGATGGGGCGATAGCGGATCATACGCGGTCCCGACCAACGCATAACCTCGCGGATCTTCTCGCGCATGGCAGGCCGGTAACAATGCGAAGGACATGCCGAGCAAAATGTCTTGGTGCCCATGTGCGGGCAGTGCTCAATGCGCGCGATGGCGTATTTCTGCAGCTCGGCGCATTCGGGGCAGAGCGTAATGGTTCGAAGGCCGAGTTTCACGCGCACGGACTCATCGCCGCCAGCCTGTTCGACCACATGCCCGCCGCCATGATGCCCACGACACCACAGCGCAATCATCTGCGACACCATTTGGGCCTCACGCTCACGTTTGCGTGCTAGCTCCGGTGTGTCGACTGGGCGCGCCATTAGCTCAGCCTCCCGTGCTCGACCGAAAGCGAGAAATCGGCAAACGCGCAGGTGCTGGCACGGTGGCTCACGAGCACAATGGTCTTGCCGCGGCGCTTGAGCTCGTCGATTGCCTGCATCACGGACGCCTCGTTGAGAGCATCGAGCGCGCTGGTGGGTTCGTCGAGCAAGATGAAGGGTGCGTCGTTGAGGAAGATGCGCGCAAGGCCGATGCGCTGGCGCTCGCCGCCCGAAAGCGAGTCGCCCAGCTCGGCAACGGGCGTGTCGAGTCCCTGCGGCAGACGGTCGATGAGCGTGGTGAGTGAGGCGGAGCGGCAAGCGTCGAGCAGCTCGGCATCGGTGGCGTTGGCGTGCGCGACCAGCAGGTTCTCGCGTACGGTGCCGCAGAACAGATGCGTGTCCTGGGTCATATAGGCCTCGTGGCTGCGCAGGCTCGCCGTGTTGATGTGGCGGGCATCGACGCCGCTCACCGTGATGGTGCCGGCTGCGGGGTCCCAAAAGCGCATGAGCAGCTTAAGCAGCGTCGACTTGCCCGAACCCGAGCGCCCCATGATGCAGGTCATGGTACCGGGCGCAAAGGTGCAGGTCACGTCGTCGAGGATGAGACTCGCAGCGGTGTCGTTCGCGACCTGCTCTGTGGCGCCCGCACCGCCCGCGTCCACGCCGCCCACATAGCTAAAGCTCACATGCTCGGCTGCGGCGCCGGCAAACTCAACGTTCTGTCCATCGGCGACCTCGGCGCACTGGGGCTGCTCGTCGAGCAAATCGAGCACGCGTGCGCCCGAGGCGAGCGTCTCCTGCAGTGAGGCGCCCAGGCGGCTCACGGCCATCACCGAGCCAAACGACGACACAAAGGTAAAGACGGCGGCAAACGCTGCGGCAAAGTCAATCGTTCCCGCAGCCACCAGCTGCAGCGCACGCCCGAGCATCACCAGATTAGCCACAAGAATAAGCGCATCGGCTACGGCCTCGCTGACCGCCTGGCGGCGCTTGAGGCGCGCGTCCACGGCGCCGACTTGCTCGGTCAGCTTGCCCAGGGCACGGCTGCGATCGGTGCCACCGGCAAACTGGATGGTCTCGCCCGCGCCGCGCAGACTGTCGAGTACAAAGGCGCCCAGCTTACCGGCGCCCTCGCGGCTCTGGCGGCCGGTGGTGCCGCATGCCTTGGCCGAGGTCAGGGGCAGCAGCACGCCCAGGACCGCGTAGGCCACGAGCGCGATGCCCGCGAGCTCGGGGCTCACAGCCAGCAAAAAGCCCTCAAACACAACGGTGCAGACCAGAGCTATGGCAATGGGCGAGATGGTGTGCGCGTAGAAGACCTCGAGCAGCTCGATATCCGAGGTGACCAGGCTCACGAGCTCGCCCTTGCCGCGGCCCTCGAGCTTGGCGGGGGCGAGCTGGCGCAGGGCGCCAAACACCAGGTCGCGAATGTGTGCGAGCAGACGGAATGCGATGTAATGGTTGCAGAGCTGCTCGCCGTAGTGGAGCGGCCCGCGCGCGATGCCGCAGGCGGCACAGGCCGCGCATGTGACGATAAGACCAAGCCCCAAGGCGTTGCGGCCCAGCGCGGCCATAAGGCCAAGGGCGCCAAAGGCCGGCACGAACGCGGCGGTGAGCATGCCAATGCTGCCCAGCGCGACGGCTAGCACAAGCCAGCCGGCAAGCGGTCGGACGAGCCCCATCATGCGCCACATGATGGACGGCGCCGAGCGACGGGCGCGGCCGGAGTCAGGCACCGCGGCAGCGGAAGACGAGCCGGCACCGTTGAGGCCATCGGTACGGGCGGTGCTGCCGTCAACAGCCTCAACCGCGCCGGCATCCTCGGCATCACCCTCCGCATACGCATATGCCGAGAGCTGCTCCTGGCTGTTCCACATGCGCGCATAGGCGCCCGCGGTTGCCAAGAGCTCGCCGTGAGTCCCGCGCTCGGCAATGCGACCGCGTTCCAGCACCAGAATCTGGTCGGCGTCCACGATCGTCGACAGGCGGTGTGCCACCACAATTACAGTGTGCTCGCCGGCAAGCGATGCGATGACCTCGCCGATCGCGGCTTCGCTCGCAGCGTCCACATTGCTCGTAGCCTCGTCAAACACATAGATCGGCGAGTCGTGCAGCAGGGCGCGTGCCATGCACACGCGCTGGCGCTGGCCACCCGAAAGGTTGGTGCCGCCCTCGTTAATCACCATGTCGAGCCCGCCGTTGGCCTGCACAAAGGCCGCCACGCGCGTGCGGCCGAGCGCGCGCAAAAGCTCGGCGTCGGTGGCGTTGGGCTGGGCGAGCAGCAGGTTGTCGCGCAGGGTGCCGGCAAACAGGTAGCCGTTGGTGGGCACCAGGGTGACGGCACGCATGAGTGAGGCGGCCGTGGCATCGCGCAGCTCGACGCCGCCAATGCGAACGCTGCCACGGTAGGCACCCTTGCGGCCCGCGATAATCCCCGCGAGCGTGGACTTGCCGCCGCCGCTTTCGCCCACGAGTGCCACGAGCGAGCCGTGCGCAATGGTCGCGCTGGCGCTGTCCAGCACCGTGCGGTCGCCGTATGCATAGCTCACGCCCGCGAGCTCGATATCGCCGCGACCGTCAAGCTCAACATCGCCGCGCTCGGGCTCGGGCGTATCCAAAATGCCAAACATGCGGTGCGAGGCGGCCATGCCGTTCATGGCCGTGTGGAACAGCGATCCCAGGCGGCGCATGGGCAAAAAGAACTCCTGCGACAGAAAGACGACTAGAAAGGCCGCCTCAAAGCCAATTTTGCCCGTGGCGAGCTGCAGCGTGGCTACGATAATGCCGAGCGCGGCGCCCATATAGACGACCAGGTCCATAACGCAAATGGAGCGCAGCTGCATCACCAGCAGGCGCATGGTCGCTGTGCGGAAACGCTCGGACTCGGCGTTGATGCGCTTGTGCCAGTCGCGGTCGGCCTGATACACCTTAAGGGTGGTAAGACCCTGAACGGCCTCCAGGAACATGCCGCCCAGATCGACGTAGCTGCCCCAATACTCGGAACCGATCTTTTTTGCGTTGCGCATGACCATCATGATGGAGATGGGGATGACCGGGACGCATACGAGCAGCAGCGCGGCGGGAAGTCCCGCTTGGCCTACGAGCAGCACGAACAGCGTGATGGGTGCCAGGCCGGCAAAAAAGAGCTGCGGCAGATAGCCGCCAAAGTATACCTGGAGTTGCGTGGCGCCCTCCACGCTGGTTTGCACGGCCTCGGCGGTGGGGACGGTTTCGGTATAGGACGGGCCGAGCGCGGTGAGCTTGTCGTAGACGAGCGAACGCACGCGGCGGACGGCTTTGAAGGCGGCCTTGTCACCGGAACGCTGCGCCAGATAGATGGCGGCGGCGCGCACGATGATGGCGCCGGCGAGCGGCAAGGCCGCCTGTGCGAGGGCATCGACGGCGAGCGCGGCGGAAAGACCGTCCGTGACGATGCCGCCCAAGATGCGCGCAAGCACCCACATCACCGTGATGTTTGCCATGAGCGCGATCCATTTAAACAGGACGCTCGCCACAATGTAGGGCGTTGCCTGCGGAACCAGGGAGAAGAGCCGCTTCTCGAACATGAAACCTCCGATGCCGTAACGGTGTCGGGCGGGGTCCTCGGCAGCCGATTAGTTAGCCAAATGCAACTAGAGTAACATCGTGCAGCAGGTAAGTATGCCGAGGGTAATTTTTTAGCCGATGAACTGCGTAGAAAGTCCAAAATTGTTGAGTGCAGCGAACTTTATGGCGGACGGAGTGCAGGCGCAATTCTGATCGTGTGCGGCCCCGCTCCAAAACGTGTACGTCAGCCTCCGAAAGCTGCAAAAAATGACATGTTTGGAGGCTGATGTACATGTTTGGATAGGGGCGAGGGCGGCGACGGACGAAAGTCACGCCTGTGCCACGTCCGATGTGCTAGCGTTTGGGTGAACAAAACGAGCCCGTGCGGAAAGGATCCGGACCGTATGCAACGTGGAAGTACATCTCCGCTGTCCCGCGAGACCGATGCGCCCGAAACCATCGTCAAGCTGGAGTGCGACATCGACGATGCATCGCCCGAGGTACTCGCCTATGCCGCCGACCGCCTGCGCGAGGCAGGTGCGCGCGAGGTGCACTGGCTGCCTCTCTACTGCAAAAAAGGTCGCCCCGGCTGGCAGCTGCAGGTGATCTGCTCGCACGAGGATATCGAGCGCCTACAGACGATTATCTTTTTGGAGACCACGACCAACGCCGTTCGTCGCCAGGTGATGGAACGCGTCTGCCTGCCGCGTCGTTTTGAGCAGGTAGCGACGCCTTGGGGCGAGGTGGCCGTCAAAGTAGCCACCCTGCCCGACGGCAGCGAGCGCGCGGCACCCGAGTACGAGGATTGTGCCCGTCTTGCCCGCGAACATGGCGTGCCACTCCAACGCGTGATGCAGGCGGCTCAGAGCGCGGCGCTACGATTCGAGTAGCACGGTAGATGGGCTCCACATCCGCCGGACCCCGTATTCAGCCCCCATCAACCCCACCCGAAAGGACTCCCCATGAAATACCTCATCGCCTCCGACATCCACGGCTCGGCATACTGGACCGAGCGCCTGGTCGCCGCCATCGAATCCGAGCAGCCCGACCGCATCGTGCTGCTGGGTGACCTGCTCTACCACGGCCCGCGCAACGACCTGCCGCGCGACTACGCCCCCAAGCGTGTGATTCCGCTGCTCAACGCCCTGGCCGACCGCATCATCGCGGTGCGCGGCAACTGCGACGCCGAGGTCGACCAGATGGTCCTCGACTTTCCCGTCATGGCGGACTACGCCACGCTGTTCGACGAGACCGGTCGCGAGCTGTTCCTGACGCACGGCCACGTCTTTGGCGCCGGCATGCACAACAGCGTCGACCACGCGCCCGCGCTGCCCGAGGGCTCCGCGCTCGTCTACGGCCACACGCACATCAAGGTTAACGAGGCAAGCGCCGTGCACCCGGGCCTGTGGCTCTTCAACCCCGGCAGCGTGAGCATTCCCAAGGACGGTGCGCACAGCTACGGCATCTACGAGGGCGGCGCGTTCCGTCACGTGATCCTGGAGGAGGAGTAACCATGGCCGAGCATATGGCTCAGCAAAATGCCGAGGGTTCGCGCGACCTGTCCACGCTGGTCGACGCGTCGGCCGAGCTGCAGCATCTGGTGCAGACCATCTGGCGCCTGCGTCAGCCCGATGGCTGCCCGTGGGACCGCGAGCAGACGCATCAGAGCATTGGCAAGAACATGATCGAGGAAGCCTACGAGGCGCTCGATTGCATTGAGGCGGACGACGTGGCACATCTGCGCGAGGAGCTGGGCGATGTGCTCATGCAGGTGGTGCTGCATGCGCAGATTGCGGCGGACGCCGGTGAGTTTTCGCTGGCCGATGTGGCACGCGATATCGACGCCAAGCTCATCCGCCGCCACCCACACGTGTTTGGCGATGCGGACGCCGAGAGCTCCGACGAGGTTCTCAAGATCTGGGACGAGGTCAAGCTTGCCGAGAAGGCCGCCAAAGACCAGGCCGTGGCGGCAGGCGAGGCCGCGCCCGAGGGTCTGCTCGACGGCGTGCCCACGCACCTGCCGGCGCTGATGCAGGCTCAGAAGGTGTCGCGCAAGGCGGCTGCCGTGGGCTTTGAGTGGGAGACGGTCCAGGACGTGTGGGACGAGGTCGCCGAGGAGCGTGCCGAGTTTGAGGCCGAGGCTTCCGGCTCGCCCGAGCGCGAGATGGAGTTTGGCGACCTGCTCTTTGCTCTGGTCAACGTTGCGCGCAAGGAGGGAATCGACGCCGAGAGCGCCCTGCGTGCCAGCACGGCAAAGTTCCGCCGCCGCTGGGCCGCGATGGAGCAGATGGCGGCCGACGCCCACGTGGATCTGGCCGAGCTTTCGACCCACGGCCTCAATGACCTCTGGGATGCCGCAAAGGCAGAGGAGTAAGACTGCGGGGGCGACGGGACGGACTTGTCCCATCGCCCCTATTATTTTTTAAAAAGATTGTATCCCTTGGCTAACTTAGGGCATAATGCAAAAAGTGCGATAAGGCTAACTTATGAACCTGCGCGCCGCTGTAGCGTGCAAGCCGTGTCGCCAAGCATTCAACCCGTTTCCAAGTGAGAGGGAGACAACATGAGCGATATTTTGGACGTCTACGGTCGCGAGGTGCTCGACAGCCGCGGCAATCCCACCGTCGAGGTCGAGGTCGTGCTCGAGGACGGCAGCTTTGGCCGCGCAATGGTGCCTTCGGGTGCTTCGACCGGCGCCTTTGAGGCCTGCGAGCTGCGTGATGGCGACAAGGGCCGCTATCTGGGCAAGGGCGTCTCTCGGGCCGTCGAGCACGTCAATAACGAGTGCGCTAACGCCGTCGTGGGCCTCGACGCCTTCGACCAGCGCGCCGTCGATGCCGCGCTGATTGCCGCGGACGGTACCCCCAACAAGACCAAGCTCGGTGCCAACGCCATCCTGGGCGTGTCGCTGGCCGTCGCCCGCGCCGCTGCCGAGTCGGCGGGCCTGTCGCTGTACCAGTACCTGGGCGGCGTCAACGCCCACCTGCTGCCCACGCCTATGATGAATATCCTCAACGGTGGCGTCCATGCCGACAATAACGTTGACTTCCAGGAGTTCATGATCATGCCGGTGGGCGCCCCGAGCTTTGCCGAGGGCCTGCGTTGGTGCGCCGAGGTCTACCACACCCTTAAGGGCGTGCTGCACGAGGCGGGCCTGGGCGGCGGCGTGGGCGACGAGGGCGGCTTTGCGCCCAACCTCAAGACCAATGCCGAGCCGTTCGAGTACATTACCAAGGCCGTCGAGAAGGCTGGCTTTAAGCCCGGCGTCGACTTCATGTACGCCATGGATCCGGCCTCGACCGAGTTCTACAACGCCGAGACCGGCATGTACGAGCTCAAGGGCGAGGGCGTGGAGTACACGAGTGCCCAGATGGTTGATTACTGGGAGAAGCTCGTCGACACCTATCCCATCATCTCCATCGAGGACGGCATGGCCGAGGAGGACTGGGACGGTTGGGTTGAGCTTACCCGCCGCATTGGCAACAAGGTGCAGCTGGTGGGCGACGACCTGTTCGTCACCAACACCGAGCGCCTCAAGAAGGGCATCGAGCTGGGTGCCGCCAACGCGATCCTGGTCAAGGTCAATCAGATCGGCACGCTCACCGAGTCGCTCGAGGCCATCGAGACCGCCAAGGAGGCCGGTTACGCCTGCATCGTGAGTCACCGCTCCGGCGAGACCGAGGATTCCACGATCGCCGACCTGGTCGTGGGCGTCAATGCCGGCCAGATCAAGTCGGGCGCCCCGTGCCGCAGCGACCGTATCGCCAAGTACAACCAGCTCATTCGCATCGAGGACGAGCTCGAGGGCAGCGCGCGCTACGCCGGCAAGGCCGCGTTCTACAACATTCGCTAAACGGGCGAATTTGGCGAGGAGGAGGCTGACTCGGTTCCGCCCCGCCTTGGCTGGACGCCGCAAAGCGCTGTGGGCGCTGGGCCATATGGCTCAGCGCCTTTTTTATGTCGAGCAAAGGCTGGCGAAGGCGGTGCGGGCGCTCGTGCTATAACTAAAGGACTTAGCGCAAACAAACCTCAACCGCACAAGGCGCACATGGATCAGATTTACGACAACAGGTACTATTCCGCCGGTTCACGCGAGCCGTCGCCTCGCCGTGCACGCACGGTGCAGCTCGGTGGGTCCGCTTATGCCGGCGCCGACCGCTCCACGCAGCGCCCGGCAAGTACCTCGCGCCCCAATGCTCAATCAAATACCTTGGCAGATGGACCGGTGCGCCCGGCACGTTCGACACATGCGTCGCGTCCCTCGGCCCAGACGCACGACAGGTCGAGCAGGCCTTCGAGCCGTCTTTCGGGCTCGGACTTTATGCGCTACGCCAACGACAATGCGGTGGTCAAGGCGATCTATGACTTTACGCATGGCTCTCTGCGTCCGCTGTTTATCGGTATCGTGGTGGCTCTGGCGCTCGTGAGCCTGTATTTCCCCGTGCGCGACCTGTACGTTGCAAAACGCTCGAACGACATCTTGGCCAAGCAGGTCGAGATTCGCGAGCAATACAAAGATGAGATGAAAAAAGACACTGACAAGTGGTTCTCGGAAGAGGGCATTAAGGATCGGGCACGGGAACTGGGCATGGCGATGCCCGGCGAGAAGAGGATTGAAGTGCTGGGCCTGGACGATGATTCGGATTCGTCGTCGAGCAAAAAGTCCTCAAACGCCAAGAAGGCCAGTGAAGTGGCCAAAGAGATCGAAGAGGTCGGCAAGGACGCACCGTGGTACATCCAGACGCTCGATATGCTGTTTGGATTTAACGGCGTCGAGGGCCAGACGGTCGCGTCCAGCGGCGAGTAGGCGAGTAGCGCCCGGAGGGGAGCCCGCAATGGCAGATTGCAAACGATATAAGGTGGCCGCGATCGACCTGGGAACGGTGTCGTCGCGACTGGTGTTGGCCCAGGTCGAGGGCGGGGCGATCGTGGAATCGTCCAAGCATACCGAGATTACCGACCTGGGCGAGGGCGTGGACGCGACGGGTCGCTTTTGCGAGGCGGCTGTCGAGCGTGTGCTCGATGCGTGTCGCATGTTTGTGGATGAGGCACGTGCCTTTGGGGCCGCCTGCGTCTGCACCACCTGCACGAGTGCCGCGCGCGATGCGTCCAATGCCGCGCTGCTGCTGGACGGTCTGCGCGATCTGGGGCTCGAACCGCAGGTGATTCCGGGCGAGGTCGAGGCGCGCCTGACGTTTTTTGGCGTGGCACACGACTTTGCTGGCGAGCGCATCATCGTCGCCGATTCGGGCGGTGGCTCCACGGAGCTCGCGACGGGCGTCTATGCGCCTGAGCGCGGGGTCTTTGCGCTGGAGGGAACGCGCTCACTGGACATCGGTTGCCGTCGCGTGACGGAGCGGTTTTTCTCGGCGCTGCCGCCCGCGGACGGCGAGCTTGCGGTTGCCGCCGCGTGGGCGGGCGAGCAGTTCTCCGCCTATTTTAAGGGCCTGCCGAGCAATTATGAGCGTGCAGAGCGCCTGGTCGCGGTGGGCGGTACCGTCACTACGCTCGTGGCGCTGGTCCACGAACTGGAGCCGTACGACTCGAGCTTTGTGCACCTGCGCGAGCTTTCGATGGAGCAGATTTCTGCCGCTATCGAGCGCATGTCCACGCTGGACGTGGAGAGCATTGCCGCGTTGCCAGGCGTGCAGCCCAAGCGCGCGGG
Organism: Collinsella sp. AM23-17; assembly: GCF_003470945.1. Taxonomy (NCBI): domain Bacteria; kingdom Bacillati; phylum Actinomycetota; class Coriobacteriia; order Coriobacteriales; family Coriobacteriaceae; genus Collinsella; species Collinsella sp. AM23-17. Next base: position 23,938 of record NZ_QRHU01000013.1, read on the forward strand.
CGTGATTCTGGCCGGCGCCGTGGTGATTCGCGAGCTCATGCGCGCCGGTGGCTACGATGCGCTCACCGTAAGCGAGAACAGCCTCCTCGCCGGCATGGCCGCCACCATTAACGAGGTTCTCGACGGCGAGCTACCCACCATCGGCTGGACCCCGAGCCTCAGCACCCTTTAACCATTCCCTCATAAGTTGCGGTGAAATACGGACTAAAAATCGCCAAACAGTCCCTATTCCACCGCAACTCACCATCTGTATCGGCATCCAAAAGAAACAAGCCCGCATCCCCAGGGGACACGGGCCCGTAAAAGCCACATGGTAGGGGCGGTGGGACGTCTGCGTATTTGCTGCGCAAATCCGCACCGGCTTCGGCTGCCTGCCGGCGCCCTCGCCGGCTCGCTACGGACGCTGCGCGTCCGCTTGACGCTCGCCCCCTCGCGGGTTCGAGCCCCACCGGCATCCAAAAGAAACAAGCCCGCATCCCTGGGGGACACGGGCTCGTAAACAATACATGGTAGGGGCGGTGGGACTCGAACCCACAATCCTTGCGGCGAGAGATTTTAAGTCTCCTGCGTATGCCAATTCCGCCACGCCCCCGTGAGACTAGAAGTCTAGCACAAGCCGTCCGTTACGCGTTGACGGCCATCGAGTGTTGGCCCGACTTCTCGAGGAACTCTTGGAACTTGGCCTCGTCGCCCTTGTTTTGGTACTGCAGCGCCAGCAGATACTCCAGGCGGCAGCGCTTGACCGGGTCGTCGCCGGCCTCCTTGAGCATGCGCTCCAGCTCGGGAATGTCGTTGTGGCGCTTGAGGATCATCGTGTCATACATCAGCTGGCATTCGTGCGCGACTGCCTCGGCCTGGCCGCCCTCAAAGCCTTTGATCTCGCGCAGCAATTCCTTGGACTTTTTGCGGTCCTCCTGACCAACGTAGTAGTTAAAGGCCTTAATGACCAGGTCGACGCGCTGCATCTTGGGCAGATTGAGCCCCAGCAGCAAATCGAACATCTCATCGGCGCGCTTGTGGTCCTCGCGCAGCAGATAGGAGTTCAGGCGCAGGTAGTCGCGGTTGTAGCGCGGGTACAGCATGCTGGTGAGTTTGCCGTCGAGCAAACGATCGAACTCGTCCCACTGTTTGGCAGCCATCAACTGCTGCAGGCGCTTAAACGTGGTGCGTTTTTTGATGCTAAAGAACACCGACACGGCGATACAGATGATAACGACGGCGGTCCAGAGTGTGCGGGAATCGGGCATATTAGGGTCCTTAGTCGCTCATAAAGCGAGCGGTATGACAACACGTACTGGATGTATTATACGCAGCGCGCAAGCAAACTGGCATAAAAGCTCATCGAGGCCGAGTGCCATCGCTCGCTGCGGTACACTTACCTAAAGTAAACCATGAAGGGAGACATTACCTATGAAGAAAATCGTTTTGGCTTGCGGTGCTGGCGCTGCTACTTCCACGCTCGTTGCCCAGAAGGTCGCCACCCTGCTCGACGCCAACGGTTACGCCGACAAGTATGAGATCGTGCAGTGCGCCATCTCCGAGGCCAAGGACGCTTGCGACGAGGGCGCCGACCTGCTGATCGCCACCACCGTTGCCCCCGAGGGCCTCACCTGCCCGTACGTGAGCGGCGTGCCCTTCATGACCGGCATGAACCGCGTTGCCGCCGAGAAGGCCGTTCTTGACGTCATGGCTCAGTAGGCGCTGCCTGCATGAGTGAGCAGAACGCCAATCCGGTAGAGCTCTTTGGTATGCGCGTTGCCCATGTGGGCATTAACGCTGCCGACCCGGCAGACGCCTTGGAGATCGCGGAGCTGTTCTCGACGATGATGGGCCTGCCCGTTATCGAGACCCCGGTTTCGTACTTTAACGATTCGCTGGTCGAGGTTATGAAGCAGAACGGTCGTGGCACCAAGGGCCACATTGGCTTTGCCGTCAACGACATCGATGCGGCCGAGAAGTGGTTTGCCGAGCGCGGGCTCGAGGTCAACGAGGAGTCGCGCGCGCTGCTGCCCGACGGTAGCACCAAGCTCGTGTACTTTAAGCGCGAGTTCGCCGGCTTCGCCGTGCACCTGTGCCGCGAGTAGCGCACGAGCTGCTTTAGTTAGCAAAAAGGGATAGGGCCGTATGGCCTTATCCCTTTATTTATGCCGAGGGATCGACTTTTGCAACGGTCAAAAAACCGAAGTCTAATACTTTTCCGAGAAGTGAACGAGACAAATCAGCCCCCCCGAAGCATCGACACTTTAAGGGCATCGTTTCCTGCAGTTTCGATGCTGGAATCCTGCGATTTTGCGGCCGAAAAATGCGGATGCTTCGGGGGTCCGAATATGGTCGTTCACTTCTCGGGAAAAGTATTAGACCTCGATCCACGAGGGGGCATCCCTACCGTGGCAGGCGAATCGTAAAGCGGCTGCCGACCCCTTCGACCGAGGTCACACCGATGACACCGCCATGGCTATCGACGATCCACTTGGCAATGGCAAGCCCCAGACCCGAGCCCTGCGCGCCGGCATCGCGCGCGTTGTCGGCGCGGTAGAACCGCTCGAACGCGTGAGCTGCGGATTCCTGGTTCATGCCGATACCCTCGTCCTCAACGCTTATGTCGATCGTGCCCATGCCCGCATCCGGCGCTACGCCAAACGAGATGGGCGTTCCCGCATCCGAGTACTTGGCGGCATTCTGCACGATCACGCGAAGAGCCTGCTTTACAAGCGCCACATCGACGGACGCATCGCAGCGCGAGTCGCTGACAAGCGCAGCGTCAAAGGCCAGTCGATACGTGTGCCCGGCATCGATCATCTGTGATTCTTCGCAAACCTCGCCGACCAGTGCAGCCAGGTTGGTATTCGCGCGCCGCAGCACGGTGCGACCGGCATCGCCGCGTGCCAAAAACAGCAGCTGTTCCACGAGCTCCTGCATATGCTCGCTTTCGGCTTTGAGCGAGGTGATGGATTCTGCCAGCACGTCCGGGTCGTCTTTGCCCCAGCGGTCGAGCATGTTCACGTAGCCCTGAATCACCGCGATGGGCGTGCGCAGCTCGTGGCTCGCATCGTTGACAAAGCGCATCTGCTGCAGCTTGGCCTCTTGCATCTGGCGCAGCAGGCGGTTGAGTGCGACCTCGATGCTTGCCAGGTCGGCGTCGCCGGTGGTGACGCTCGGCGAGTCGACGCTTGCGCGCTCGATGGCCTGTTCCAGCGTTTCCATCTTGCCGCCGGAGAGCTGCATACGGCCGAGCTCGTCCACGCGCAAGGCAAGGTCGTTGAGCGGCGCCATGGTGCGGCGCACGCGGCGGGCGCCGCCGAGCATGTTGAGCACGCTGATGACCTGCCAACCCATAACGACAAGGTAGAGAGGCCATAGCGCGACGAGGTCCTGCGCGAGGGGGAAGGTCTTGGTGGTACGCGCAAACTCGACGGTATAGGTGAGCGTTGTCAGGTCCCAGCCGCGTGCGGGCGTCAGCGACATGCCGTGAACGGTGGCGCCGGGAATCCAGCCTGCGGTAAACGCGCTGTCGGGCAGCGTCTGGTTGTATCCATAGACGAGGATCGCCGCCGCAATCACCATCAGCAACAGATCGAGCCAGACGTAGCTCATCAAGCGGCGCCACATATAGCCCCAGTTGATGGCGCGGGCGATGGAGGTGACGCGCTTGGCCTCGGCGTTATGCGCGGCAGACATAGCCCACCCCGCGCACGGTCTGGATGATGCGGGCGCCGCCAGCGTCTTCGATCTTGGCGCGCAAATGTGCGATGTGCACATCGACGTTGTTGGTATCGCCCACGTAGTCGTAGCCTAGCGCCTCATGCGCGATGCGCTCGCGCGTGAGCACGGTGCCGGCGTGCGCCATAAGCAGGGCGAGGACGTCGAACTCGCGGGCCGTGAGCGCGATGGGCGAGCCGCCGACCGTGACTTCGCGGCGGTCGGGGTCGAGCGCAACCGATCCCACGGTGAGTGTGGCAGGGGAGGGCGAGGCAGGGGTCTGGGCCATGTCACTGGCCGGGGGCATCGCGGTGGCCTTCTCGCCCGCGACGCCCGCCATGCCCGCTCCGGCGCCGACGCCAGCTACGCCCGAAGCCGCCCGCATGGCCTCCGAGCGCTTCAACGCCACGCGGATCCGTGCGAACAGCTCCTCAATCGCAAACGGCTTGGTCAGGTAATCGTCGGCGCCGGCATCGAGCCCAGCCACCTTGTCCATCACGGCATCGCGCGCGGTGACCATAATCACCGGCACATCCTTGTGCTTGCGGATGCGCCGCAGCACTTCCATACCGTTGAGCTGCGGCAACAGTACGTCGAGCAGAATCAGATCGTAGTCGCGCTCCAGCGCCAGGTCCACGGCGGTGCGGCCGTCGGCGGCGTGCTCTACCTGGTAACCCTCGTGCTCCAGCTCGAGCGTCACAAAGCGGGCGATTTTCTCCTCGTCCTCTACAATCAGGATTCGTGCCATACGTGCCCCCGTCTGCGATTACTTGTCGTCGTTGAGATTTTGCTTGATGTCGTCTGCGGCGTCGGCGGCGTGATCCATCAGGTTATTGATGCTGCCGGGTACATCACCGTCGCTGTCGATGCGGTAGCGCATGCCAAAGAACAGGCCAATCAGCATCAGCCATATCGTGGCGCCCCAGGCAAACAGCGCGACGATGGGGATCAGGATGGGAATGTTGAGGATGATCGCATCGCGGCGCGTGGCGATAAACTTGGTGTCCAGACTCAGGCGGAAGAGCTTTTTGAGGTACTCCCACACGCTGTCCATCTTCTTGGAGAAGTCGGTCTTTTCGCTCGACTTTTCGTAAGCGACCTGCGCGGCGACCATCTCGGCAGAGGGCTCATCGACTGGCGCGGACTCGGTGGCGGCATGCGCCGACGTGGTCTGGGTCTTGCCCTGCGACTCGAGCCAAATGATGGCATCCAAAACGTTGCCGTCGGCAGCGTCGAGCGCCGCCTTGGCATCGGTGTAACTCACGTTGCACTTGGTGCGGATGGTTTCAACTTTTTCGAGGTCGTCCATGACCTGTCCTTTCGTTCGATGGGCGCGACGCCGGGCAATTTGCTCGGGCGCGAGCGTTGCGTTCGGCGGTTTGCGTTGCGCCGCCCCGCCCTTGGTCGAACTCTATAGTGCAGGTTATAGATTAAGCGATTCTTGAGCCAAGATTAATGTTGGATGAGTTTTTGGGTGGCAGTGGGAAAAGTATTAGACCTCGATAACGGGGGATGGTGAGCCGATGACAAGCCGGCGGCAGAAATGGGATAAGCAAGGCGAACGGATCATATGGATTAAAATCGCGTTGCAAAAGTATGAGTTTCACACACGGCAGCCATGGAAGGACCTTAATATTACTTAGGCATGTGGCATTTGACGCCAGTCCTAATTGAAAGGCCAAGGGTAAATGGCTCCATGGGCAAGTGATTCTGTTTGCTAATGACCGAAAGCACCAATCCGTCATGTTGATTAAGGTTTCTGTTTGCTTGCATGGTTCGCTAGCTGCTAAAAGGCTGACCGATTGACTGTTTATGGCATCGTTAGTCGTCGGTGTTTTATAACATTAATTTAAAATAGCTGCAGTGGCTGAATGAATATAGAGAAAGGACTATCAATGGAGTGCAACTGGATTTACTTCCCATTAAACGGTCGTCCGCCGCAGCCGTTAATGGACGTTGTAAAAGCTGTAAATAAAAATATTGAGCAGATTCGTTCTGATAAAAACAGTGAGCACAGCGATAGCGTGCTCCGAATTTTGGCGTTCGATTTGGAGCAATTTGGTTTCAATGTTGAGGTGGGGAAAAAGAAAAACGAGAAACTATCGATGCCAGTGTTGTATGGGGAGAAAGGCTTAATTGATAAAGCTTTTGAGGTCGATGCCGTCCATAGGGACACTAACACGATAGTGGAGATTGAGGCCGGGCGCGCTGTCGCGAACAACCAGTTTCTGAAGGATTTTTTTGAAGCGTGCATGATACAGGATGCAGCATATCTTTGTGTAGTCGTTCGTAATGTGTACAAGAGTGGTGACAACTCAAGCAGAGACTACGAAAAGGTCGTAACTTTTTTCAAAACATTGTATGCAAGCGGGCGCATGCCTGTTCCGTTAAAAGGCATTATGGTTATTGGGTACTAACTGCAGTGGTTCTTTCAGTTTTGGAATAGTTCCGCGTGTAACTATTTGTGTGTCGGGCACATGGTGACTTGGGCAGCGGCTCGGACTCAGCGGATGCGAACAGCATGTATGCGGCAAGGTTTTCAAATTGTTTTAGAGGAAAACCTCTGCTGCTCAGTCAGCATTCGGCACCCTTCCCAACGCACGTATGATTAGCTTTTGAGATCGCTTCTGCTCTCTAATGGCGGCCGCAAGAGCCCTTCGACGTTCGATTTTGGCTTGCAGCTCATCAACCTTTGTAGCGGGTACATAGTCACTTTTGACCTTGTCGCCGACTCGATAGTTGAGATAGCAGTATTCGTGGCCCTTTATGTTTCGCATGCGGATGCTGCCCTTTGGAAGGAGACTGATTTCCTGCTCCATGAGGCCCAAGAGGCGGCTCGAGCGTGCATATTCCTCTTCTAGGACATCTTCTAAGACGGACATGGAGCCTCCTTTCCGAGTAGTTACCCTACATTCTATCAAATCCATTAACTTGTAGGGTAACTCAAGCATGTCCGCACGACATGTGACACTTACCCTGCCGCCCTGCTCTGCCGCGGCGGCATGTACCCAAACAACGGTCCTCTAAGGAGTTCGATATCGATGAGTGATAACACCAAGCATCTCGCAAAGAAGTGCGTCAAGAACGCGGGGCCGTGCCTCGTGCTGTGCCTTGCCGGCGCAACGGTCGCGCTGCTGGCTGTTCTGGGGCCGTTTGATGTGCTCCGAAGTGCCAGTTCTCTGCATGTTTGCATGGCTCTTGCCGGCGCCATGATGACCGGCGGCGTGCTCGATCTGATCTTTTGGGTGTTTGACCCGTTTGGATGGAAGAGCGAGGGGTAGGTCCCAAAGGATGGAAGGGCTGGAACGGTTGACTTAGTGATCGTGCAGAATGTGGGCTAGCGACTTACAGGGAAGCGGTGATCCGATGACGGTCTATGTGACGGGCGACGTCCATGGCGGCGCTGACATGCAAAAGCTGCGCGATTGGGATCTTGGGGAAAGCCTGACGAGCGACGACCATCTCATCATTGCCGGCGACTTTGGCTTTCCGTGGGATTTCTCTGCCGAGGAGTGCGCCGACATCGCTTGGCTGGAGTCGCGCCCCTATACCGTGCTGTTCGTCGACGGCAACCACGAACGTTTCGACCACTGGGCGGAGCGACCCATGGAGTTGTGGCACGGCGGACTGACACAGCGCCTGTCGGACACCTCGCCCATACGGCGCCTGACGCGCGGCGAGGTTTTTGAACTCGACGGCTCAACGGTCTTTACCATGGGCGGCGCCACGAGCGTGGACAAGGAATACCGCATTCCGTATTCCAGCTGGTGGCCGCAGGAGTTGCCGGACGAGCGCAACTTTGAGGAGGCACGGACGAAGCTCGACAGCGTGGGCTGGAAGGTCGACTACGTGGTCACCCACACCTGCTCTACGCGCATGCTTTCGCCCACGCTCTATCCGGCGCCCGGCTGGAATTGCCCCGCCGTCGATCGACTTACGGCATTTTTTGACGAGTTGGAAGACCGCTTGGACTACAAGCGCTGGTACTACGGGCATTTTCATCGGGATGCCAACCCGACCGAGCGCCATACCGTGCTCTACGACTGCATCGTTCGCCTGGGCGACGAACTCCAGCCTTGGGATGTTGCGTAGGGGTGGGGCGTATTTGGCTACTCGGCCGTTACAGTGATGTTCTCTCGGTGCGCGCGGATAACATCCCAGCTAAAGTGCTCGACCAGCCGCTCGGCAGAGCGCGGCGTGGTGTCCGGCGCGATGCCCGTTTGCCCGGCGAGCCAGCCCAGCAGCGCTTCGGGCGTGCCAAAGCGGGCGCGGAGTTCGCCCAGGTCCAGATCGCGATCTCGTTTGGAAAGGCGGCGGCCGTCCGGTGCCATGAGCAGCGGAATATGTGCGTAGTGCGGCGTGGGCAGTCCCAACAGGTGCTGCAGATAGATCTGGCGCGGCGTGGACCCCAGCAGGTCGCATCCGCGCACGACCTCGGTGACGCCCATGGCGGCGTCGTCGACCACCACGGCTAGCTGATAGGCAAACACGCCGTCGCTGCGGCGGACCAAAAAGTCGCCGCACTCGGTGGCGAGCGCCTCGCATTGGGCCCCGTACGTGCGGTCCACAAATTCGATCACGTCGTCTGCGAGGTCGTCGACGGTGGGCACGCACAGACGTGTGGCCGGGGCGCGCAGGGCGCTGCGGCGGGCCACCTCCTCGGCCGAAAGACTTCGGCAGACACCACGGTAGATGGGCGTGCCGTCGCTCGCGTGCGGTGCACTCGCGGCGTGGAGCTCGGCGCGTGTGCAAAAGCAGGGATAGGTGAGGCCGGCGTCTTTCAGCCGGCGCAAGGCGCTCTCGTACAGGTCCAGGCGGTCGTGCTGGTAGTAGGGGCCTTCGTCCCACTCCAGCCCTAGCCAGGCCAGGTCGTCAATCAATTGGGCGGCAAATTCCGGGCGCTTGCAGCGATCGTCCAGGTCCTCAATGCGTAACACGATGCTGCCGTCCTGGCTGCGGGCCGAAAGCCATGCGCACAGGCAGCTGAACACGTTGCCCAAGTGCATACGGCCCGAGGGCGACGGGGCGAAGCGCCCCACGACGGGCGCGGGAGCGGCCGGCGTCGTTGGCGCGTCGGCGGCGGGTGTTGCTATGTTGCGTGCGTTGATGTCCATGCGGACGAGTATAGCGCGGGGCGCGGTGGGGGAGACGCTGCCGTGGCCTGCAAGTTGCTGAGGCCGCGCGTTGCGCGTGCCGGACCACCGGCTCGGCACCTTAATCGTCGTCAATCAATTTAGCCCTCAAACGACAGAAACCCCGGCAGCTCTTCGCAACTGCCGGGGTTTCCGCGGAAAAGGGGGACATGATCCTCGAGCGGACGGCAAAGGGGCAAACCGTTTTCGCTCAACTGCTTTATGCCCCTCAACTGGCGGCTCAATCAGCGCATGCCGCGCCCACACAAAGCCGCTACACCTGTGACGGAGCTGTGAAGTGGTGTCTGCTGCTGGCGCGGGCCATGGCAAGGAGTGTCCCAGACTGCCGGCAGATAAGGAACGTCCCCAAGTGCCGGCCGTGGACGTGACTTTCGTCCCGTTTGATACTCCGCTGGCCTAGATGTTCGTCACATGAGCCCGCAAACGTGGGACAATGACGCTACTGGTACCACAGACAAAGGATGTGCCTATGAACGCCCCCGTTGCCCAGCCCTGTCGGCAGCGCCGCCTGTTTGCGCGATTCGCTTCCGTCTGCGCACTCGTCGCGCTTGCGTTGTTGCTGCTGCCTGCCGCCGCGCACGCCGACGGCTACTCCATGAGCCAAACCTACATCGGCGCCACGGTTGAGGCCGATGGCTCGCTGACCGTTGTCGAGGGACGCCAGTTCGATTTCGACGACGACATCAACGGCGTGTATTGGGATATCAATACAGGCTCTAACCAGCAAGGCGGCTCGGTGGTCGTCAATGTGCTAAGCGTCGAGGAAGACGACACTGCGTTTAACAAGGTCGACAGCGCAAACAAAGGCGACGACGGCGTTTACACGGTGGAACAGTCCGACGACGGCGTAAAGATTAAGGTGTTCAGCCCTCACGAGAGCGGCGACAGCGCAATCTACTACGTGAGTTATTCCATGACCGGTGCGGTTATGAACTGGGCCGATACCGCCGAGCTCTACTGGAAATTTGTGGGTGACGGCTGGTCTGCGGACTCCGATGACGTCGAGATGGAAGTCTACTTTGCAAATGCCGCTGCCGGGACGGCCGCCGTCAAGGGCGATAACTTCCGCGCATGGGGCCACGGCCCGCTGACGGGCGACGTGTCACTCGATGCGGACGAGCCCATGGTCACCTATACCATTCCCTGCGTGCATGAGGGAGAATTCGCCGAGGCACGCATCGCCTTCCCCAACGACTGGGTGCCGCAGCTCGCCGCCTCGAGCGAAGAGCGCATGTCGACGATTCTGAGCGAAGAGAAGGAATGGGCCGACGAGGCCAACGCTCGCCGTGAGCACGCGCGTGCGGTTGCCGGCGCGATTGCCGTGGTGTGTGTTGTCGTGGCGGTTGCCTATACCGGTGTGATCGTGATGCTTAAGCTGCGCAGGCCCAAGCCCAAGCCACTCTTCCAGGACGAGTACTTCCGCGATGTGCCCTCGGCCGACCATCCCGCGGTGCTTGCAGCTCTCATGAGCTGGAACGACGTGCCCGATCAGGCATATATCGCCACACTTATGAAGCTCACCGACGACCGCGTGATCAAGCTGGAAGAAGCGACCGAGACCAAGAAGAAGGGTCTGCTCCGTCGCGAAAAAGAGGAGCAGACGTATCGCATCACAGTGACCGACGAGGCCTGGAAGGCTGCCAAGAAGGACGGCATCGATCGCGACGTGCTCAAGGTCTTCTTTGCTGGCGTTAAGCCCGATAAGGACGGAGTCCGTTCGCGCACGTTTAGCGAGTTGGAGGAGTACGCTAGCGAGCGCACCACATCTGTTGGCGACAAGCTCGAGGACTATCAGAGCACAGTTAAGGGCAAGCTGGAGGCGCGCGAGCTTATTGCATCGGATGGCACTATCGCGATGGTGGCCGGCCTGGTTCTCGGCATCATCATTGTCTTTGGCATTCTGGGCTCTCTGTTCTATACCGACTTTGCGGATGCCAACGTCGGTGCCGCTATGATCTCGATCCCCGTTACGATCGTGGGCTTTGTCCTGAGCTGCACCTTCCGCCGTTACACGCCGGAGGGCGCCGAGGTGGCGGCTCGCTGCAAGGCGCTCAAGCATTGGCTCGAGGACTTTACGCGCCTGAAGGAGGCTATCCCCAGCGACCTAATCTTGTGGAACAAACTGCTGGTGATGGGCGTTGCCCTGGGCGTTTCGAAAGAAGTGCTGCGACAGCTGGCCGAGGCAGTGCCTGCGGATCTGCGCAACAGCGACGATTTCTACGACAACTACCCCTGCTACTGGTGGTATTACCATCACTACGGCAACGAGTCTCCGCTCGATTCGTTCAACGAGGTGTATCACGAGACCATCCGCGAGCTGGCTTCGAGTTCCGATAGCTCGAGCGGCGGCAGCGGCGGCGGCTTTTCCGGTGGCGGCGGTGGCGGCGTCGGCGGAGGCGGCGGCGGAACGTTCTAGCGAGCGCTTGCTTTGGGGTGGATCTTTCTGGGCGGTTGCCAGGGAAGATTCATCCCATTTTTGTGCATCGAAACGGGTCAAACTTTCCGCTGCGGACCTTCGCGCAAGGGACAGTGGACAAAAAATGCCAAATATGAGTACTGTTGCTGCGTTGGTCACATATGTTTGCACATAATAATGGGCTCCTAATGAGAGTACTTCTCGTTAGGAGCCCATTTTATTGAACATTTGGGGAGTTATGTCAGCTCGTGCAGCTGGTCGTCATGCCTATAAGCATCAAAAATGCCCCAAATCGCTGCTACTAAAAAGGTAACAGTACTCATATTTGATGTTTTTTGACCAGGGCTATCTACAAACCCCCTAGGCCACTCATTGGGGACAGACTTAAATGACTAGTTGTTGGGGATCAGTCATTGGGGACGTTCTTAAATGACCAGGTGTGGCTGCTTGGGCTAGGCTGTTAGGTCGAGTTCGTAGAGAAAGCTTTCACGCGGCATGTCGTGACGACGCTCTTCGCGGTTGGCGCGGTGCGTGGCCGTGCGCTTAAAGCCGTGCAGCTCGTAGAACTTCCACGAGCAGTTGGAGTCGGTGTACAGGTGCGCCCTTGTCGCCCCGCGCGAGGAAAGGTACGAGACAGCGGCATCGAGCAACACCGAGCCAACGCCCAGGCCATGGACATCGGGATCGACGGCGAGCAGCGTGACTTCGTTGTCGTGCGGCAATGGGCTGCTCTCGAGCAGGCGGTTGTTGGTTCGGATGGTTGCGCGCACAAACGAGAGATACTCGGCGCAGGCATCGGGCTCCAGTTCGCGCATCTGCGACAGCAACGCGCGTTCGGTATCCATCCAATGCTCGTTGATAGTGACGCCGGGGCTCTGTCCTGCGCGTGCAAGCGCAATGCCGCGCGCCTCGCCGTCAATTACCGCAACCTGCGAAAACGTCGAGGACGAAAGGCAATAGGCGAGGTCGCATGCGGCCTCAAGGCGGTTGTACTCATCGTTATCCGAATTGTTATGCCAAAGCTGCTGCAGAATCAGCGCGATGGCGTCGAAGTCTTCGGTATCAAACGGTCGGTAGAGAACCCGCGAGACCATGGTGCCTCTTTCTTTTGCGGATGCATATCGAGCACAGTTCTACCACGCTATTGGCATCTAATTATGGTGCCCCTGTGTTCCATGAACTCACCGTGCCCGGTGCCGTGCCCATCCCCTCTGCTCGCAAACTTTTTCTGCACATGCGCCCGTTGCGGGGTGCATCGATGCGCTCGATGCGCTACATTGAATCAGTATTTTCAATGCCGCTGCGCGAGCGCTGCAGATCGACGTATCACCGACTCACAGAGCACGGCGGCGTACCAGACAGGAGGACTGCATGGGATCTGATGTGAAGATCGCGCGCGCGTTGATCTCGGTTACCGATAAGACGGGCGTCGTCGATTTCGCACGGACGCTGGTCGATGACTTTGGCGTCGAGATCATCTCTACGGGCGGCACGGCTCGTGCCATCGAGGACGCGGGCGTTCCCGTAACCCCCATCGAGGAGTTCACGGGCTATCCCGAGATGATGGACGGCCGCGTTAAGACCCTGCACCCCAAGGTTCACGGCGCGCTGCTGGCCCGCCGCGATTCCGAGCAGCACATGCAGGAGGCCGCCCAGCACGGCATTAAGCTGATCGACCTGGTCGTCGTCAACCTGTACGAGTTCGAGAAGACCGTCGCCAACCCCGAGGTCACCTTTGCGGATGCCATCGAGCACATCGACATTGGCGGTCCCTCCATGCTGCGCTCCGCCGCTAAGAACGCTGCGAGCGTTACCGTCATCTCTGACCCGGCCGACTACGATGCCGTCCTGGCCGAGATGCGCGAGACTGGCGGTTGCACCACGCTTTCCACCCGTCGCCGCCTGCAGGTGAAGGTCTACCAGACTACCGCCGCCTACGACACGGCTATCTCCCGTTGGCTTGCCGCCCAGGCAAGCGACGTGGCGGACACCTCTGCCAAGCTCGAGATCTCGCTGGAGAAGGTCGACGATCTGCGCTATGGCGAGAATCCTCAGCAGAAGGCTACGGTCTACCGCTTTGCCGAGGGCTGCGAGAACACCGCGAGCTCGCAGTTCCCGCTCGTGGGCTCCGAGCAGATCCAGGGCAAGCCGCTCAGCTACAACAACTATCTGGACGCCGATGCCGCTTGGAACCTGGTCCGCGAGTTCGACGAGCCGGCTTGCGTGATCCTCAAGCACCAGAACCCCTGCGGTTCCGCCGTTGCCGAGGACATCACGGCCGCCTACGACCGCGCTTTCGCCTGCGATCCCAAGAGCGCCTTCGGCGGCATCATCGCCTGCAACCGTGAGGTTCCCTTTGAGCTGGTTGAGCATTTCGCCGACCAGAACAAGCAGTTTGTCGAGGTCATCATCGCCCCGAGCTACACTGCCGAGGCGCTCGAACGCATGACCAAGCGCCCCAACCTGCGCGTGCTGGCTACCGGCGGCGTGGACCACGGCGCCCAGGTGGAGCTGCGCTCCGTCGACGGCGGCATGCTGGTGCAGGAAGTTGACCACGTGACCGAGGATCCCGCGACCTTTACGTTCCCCACCGACCGCAAGCCCACCGACGCCGAGATGGCCGAGCTTGAGTTTGCCTGGAAGGTTTGCAAGGGCGTTAAGTCCAACGCCATCCTGGTCTCCAAGGGCAAGGCTGGCATTGGTATGGGCCCCGGTCAGCCCAACCGCGTGGATTCTGCGCTGCTGGCCTGCGAGCGTGCCGAAGACTTCTGCGAGCGCGAGGGCGTGGAAAAGGGCGGCTTTGCCTGCGCAAGCGACGCGTTCTTCCCGTTCCGCGACAACGTCGACGTGCTTGCCGCACACGGCGTGACCTGCATCATCCAGCCCGGTGGCTCCAAGCGCGACGACGAGAGCATCCAGGCCTGCAACGAGCACAATATTGCTATGGTTTTCACGGGTGCGCGCCACTTCCGCCATTAAGTAGGGAGGTGGCGCTGCGGCTTGCCCAGCCACCGCACCTTGCCGTTCATTCGTCGCTCGCGTACCCAAGTACGCGTCGCTCCTCTTTCACGGCAATCTGCGGCACCTGGGCAACCCTCGCCGACCTGTTAGGTTGACTGGGGAGGATGGGATGTTATCTCGTCCCTTGGATTGGCTTCGTTTCTAAAATAATCTCTGCAAAAGACGGCCGCTCCGTTTGGAGGGCCGTCTTTTTGGTATAAGAGGACGGAATGACTAACAAGAAAGGTATGACCATGCCCCAGATTGATGATGCAGAGCTGTTTGGCAATGCCGAGGACCAGCGTGCGTACGAGGACTTTTGCGCCAATCAGGAGGCGGTCGAGAAGTTTACGCTCGACAAGCCCGCGCTTATCTGCCGTTGGCGCATGTCCAACAAAAAGGTGCCCATGCTCAACCGTCACATCCGCGCGCTGTCCGAGCGCTTGGTGCAGGGCGAGCCGCTTACCCATAACATGCTCAGCTGGGCCAAGCAGCACGTTGAGTGGTCGCTTGCCGAGGGCGATTACACCGCGCACGACGGCGTGCTCATGCTGGTGATCGACGTTAACGGCAATGCCGCCATGACGGTGGGTGAGTACGAGCCGCTGGCCGATACTTCGGCCAAGGCGCTGCGTGCCCGCTCCGCCGAGGCCCGCTCCGAGGCCGACGAAACCGGCGTGGCGCCCGAGCTGCTAGCTGCCGTCAACAACGGCGAGCTGGCCTTTGTGGCGCCGGCGGACGAGTGTCTGTGCGGCACGGCGACGCTCATCGAGCAGCTGGCCCAGACCAAGCGCATCCCGGTCACGCGCGTGGACATTCCCGCACAGCTCAAGGGCGCGCTGTTCCTGGTGAGCGACGAGCACGGCGTGGTGCCTGCCGCCGACGCTGACGTCGCCGAGTCCGATGCCGAGACGGTTGCCTTCTTTGCCGACGGCTACGAAAAGCTTCGCGCCCGCCGCTAAATGATTTTTCTGGGACGGGGATTATTTAATCATTTGATCCCCGCGCCCGCTGCGAGCGAGGGGCGATTCGAACGCTTTCGTTCGCGAACAGTTCTGTCACCTTGGTGCCGCGTGGGGCGCGTACCTGCGGCTTCGCGGTCATAATGGGATAAGACAACCAGGAGGGGAGCGGAATCCATGGCGCTGATCTATATCGTTGAGGACGACGAGCCCATTCGTCGCGAGCTTGCCGGCATCCTTGCCCGTGCCGGTTTTGAGGTCGAGGCCTGTGAGTCGTTCGAGCACGTCTCGCGCGATATTCTCGCTGCCGCGCCCGACCTGGTGTTGCTCGACCTGACGCTTCCCGTCAAAGACGGTCAGCACATCTGCCACGAGGTTCGTCGCGAATCCGAGGTCCCCATCATCGTCCTCACGTCGCGCACGACCGAGATCGACGAGGTCATGTCCATGACGCTCGGCGCGGACGACTTTGTTCCCAAGCCCTATAGCGCGCGCGTGCTCGTGGCGCGCATCAACGCACTGCTGCGTCGCACCGCGGCGGCAGGCGAGCGCAGCACGCTCGTCCACAAGGGATTGGAGCTCGACCTCGCCCGCTCCGCGGTCACCAACGCGGCAACCGGCGACAGCACCGAGCTCACCAAAAACGAGCTGCGCATCCTCTCTTTGCTCCTGAGCCGCGCGGGCAAGATTGTCTCGCGCTCGGCCATCATGCAGGACCTGTGGGACTCCGATGCCTTCGTGGACGACAACACGCTCACCGTCAACATCAACCGCCTGCGCACCACGCTCGACAAGATCGGCGTCAAGGGGTATCTGACCACGCATCGCGGCCAGGGCTATTCGGTCTAGGTGCCAGCTATGTCGTTTGGCAAGTTCTTTAAAGATGCGCTGTTGCCCGTCGCCGTGTGGACGTGCGGCGTGCTGCTGAGCTGCTTTGTGCTGATGGTTGCCGGGGCCCCGGCATCTATCGTGGTCGTGGCGGTCGGTGTGTCCTTTATCTTTGGCATGCTGGGTATCGTGATCGAATATGCGCGCCGTCGTCGTTTTCTGCACCAGTTGGAGCGTGCAGCCGAGGAGCTGGAAAGTCCCGCGTGGGTACAGGAGATGGTGCAATGCCCAACCTATGCCGAGGGCGAGCTCGAGTACGAGGTCCTGCGCCGGGTGGGCAAGGCTGCCTGCGACGAGGTTGCCGAAGGCCGACGTCAGACCGATGACTATCGCGACTATATCGAGAGCTGGGTCCACGAGGCCAAGTTGCCCCTGGCGGCGGCCCATCTGATTCTTGAAAACCTAGACGGCAGCGAAGACGACCTGTCGCGTGTGGATGACCTGGGTCGCGAGCTGGCTCGCGTTGAGCGCTATATCGACCAGGCACTGTACTATGCGCGCTCGGAAGTCGTGGAGCGCGATTACCTGATTCGCCGCTGGGATCTCAAGACCTTGGTGACGGGTGCGATTAAGGCCAACGCGCGCGAACTCATTGCAGCGCACGTGGCTCCGGTGTGCGAAAACCTCGACTTCGAGGTCTTTACCGACGAGAAGTGGCTGGAGTTCATCTTAGGTCAGCTCATCCAGAACAGCATTAAATATGCGCGCGAGGACGGCGCAAAGATCGTGTTTTCGGGCGCGTTGCTGGACGAGGGCCTGGCGAGCGAACGCATCGAGCTTACCGTCGCGGACAACGGCTGCGGCGTGAGCGCGGCCGACCTGCCGCGCGTGTTCGAGAAAGGTTTTACCGGCGACAACGGCCGCACCACCAAGCGCGCAACGGGCATCGGCCTCTACCTGGTGGCGCGTCTGTGCTCCAAGATGGGCATCGACGTCACCGCAGCATCCGACTCCGGCGAAGGCTTTGTCGTAACGTTTTCCTTCTCAACGAATAAGTTTCAATATTTCGAGTAACGCATGCGGCAGACGTCCGCCCAAACAAAAACGTGCAGCCCAAACAAAACGTGCCACCCCAAACGGGGCGGCACGCCATCTTTTATCAGCCAACTCGCTGAAGTAAGGCTGCGAAGGCCGCGGGGCCGGGAGGGGTTTCCTAAGGGCACATCCCGCAGCCGCAACGCGGCGAGGACGTGCCCGTGGAAACCCCGCAGGCCCCGCGGCCGGTGGGAGCAACGCTACTTTACGACCAAAATGTCGCAGTCGGTATTGCGCAGCAGGAACGTCGAAATCGAACCCAGAAGCGCATACTTGATCGAGGACAGGCCGCGAGCGCCGCAGAGCACCAGGTCGGGCTTGACCACGTCGAGCATCTCGTCTTTGAGCGTCTCGCGAATACGACCGGCGCGTATCATGACCTCGACCTCGGGAATATCGGGATTGGCCTTGGCCTCTTCGAGCTGCTTTTCGATGGAGTTCTTAAAGGCCTCCTCCAGACCGTTGACCAAATCGACCGGATAGGAGCCGGCGCTCTCGAGCGCCGTGGAATCGATAACGTGGCCGATAATCAGCTTGGCGCCGTTGTTCGCGGCGACCTTGATGGCGCGTGCGAGCACAAAATCCTGCTGCTCAGTACCGTCGAGTGAAACAAATACCTTGGTGTAGCCCTCGTTCATGGTTTCCTCCTTGGTCTATCGCACGGGCGCGGGGCTCGTGCGTCGGGCGGGCGCGGGTGCGTTGACCGCCGGACACTTTATCTTGTTGCAGTTATACCCAAGGATTTCGGTTTAACTGCTCGCAATTCTGTGAACGGGCGAGTTTTTTGGTAAGGGTAGGCGCGGTCGCACCGCCAACGGTTGATAATGGGACATCGCCTGCATCGTCCGCAGAACATCTACCGGCGGGTGTCTAACGAGGGGGTCCCTTTGGATATTATCGAGCTTCTAAAATCTGCCTTCATGGGCCTGGTCGAGGGCATCACCGAATGGCTGCCCGTTTCGTCGACGGGTCACATGATCTTGGTGGACGAGTTCGTCAAGATGAACGTGAGCGAGACGTTCTGGAATATGTTCCTGGTCGTGATTCAGCTCGGCGCCATTCTGGCCGTCTGCGTGCTGTTTTTCCACGAGCTCAACCCGTTCTCGCCCAGCAAGGGCAAGGAGGGCCGTCGCGACACCTGGGTGCTGTGGGGCAAGATTGTGCTCGGTTGCATTCCTGCGGCGGCGATCGGCCTGCCGCTCAACGACTGGATGGAGGAGCATTTCTACAACGCTCCCGTCGTGGCGCTGGCGCTCATTGTGTACGGCGTGCTGTTTATCGTGATCGAGAACTGGCGCGCGAGCAAGCGCGACCAGGCTGCTCTTGCTGGTTCGTTTGGTTCGCGTGCTGTGGTGGCGGGCGGACGTCCCGCCGGTGCGCATTTTGCCGCGCCCGCCACGGCTACCGCTGAGGATGAGGACGATGACGAGAATCTCGACTTTGGCTCCATCGCCACGCTCGAGGACCTGAGCTGGAAGACTGCGCTGGGTATCGGCTGCTTCCAGGTGCTTTCGCTGGTGCCCGGTACGTCTCGCTCCGGTTCTACCATCATCGGTGGCCTGCTTTTGGGCTGCACGCGTTCGGTGGCGTCCAAGTTTACGTTCTTCCTGGCCATCCCTGTCATGTTTGGCGCGAGTGCGCTCAAGCTGGTCAAGTACTTCATCAAGGGCGGCACGTTCGGCACCAACGAGATCGCCATCTTGGGCGTGGGCTGCGTTGTTGCCTTTGTGGTTTCGCTCATCGCCATCAAGTGGCTCATGGGCTTCGTCCGCCGTCACGACTTTAAGTGCTTCGGTGTTTACCGCATCATCCTGGGCATCGTAGTGCTCGCATACTTCTTCGTTCTGGAGCCGATGCTCGGCCTCTAACTTAGTCGACGCTGCGCGGCGGCCAGGGCGACAACTTGTCATTCAAAGAGGGCGGCATGACCAAAAGGTCTATGCCGTCCTCTTTTCATGCCAATTTGTTCGCCCTGGCCGCCGCTCGCTACCGTTGCCATGACATCGGTGGCTCCGTGATTGGTACATTGGGGTCAGGTTTCTTTGCACCAACGTGGTGCAGACTAACCTGACACCTTTGCACCAAATTCGCCGGGGTGGGCCTGACGGTGGCGCACGGAGTCGTGGTGTGATTTGCGTCGGTGTCCGCGCGACTCGGTATACTGGTACGGCTCAAACTATGGCGCTGCCCGCAGGCGCGCCGTTCGTCAGATGAGGAGTCGCCCATGACCCAGCCCTTGCCCTGGGAAAAGAACGCCGCGGTACCCGTGCCGCCTGTGCCGGAACCCGTGCCGCTCGATGCATATGCCGCCCCTGCTGCGCCGGAGCCCGAGCTCGTTCCGCTCGACATCTACGACGCTCCCGCGCCGGCACCCAAGCCGCTCGTCGACATCGACAGCCTTAATCCCGCCCAGCGCGAGGCGGTCCTGTCCACCGAGGGTCCGTTGCTGGTGCTCGCCGGCGCCGGCTCGGGCAAGACCCGCGTCTTGACCTTCCGCATCGCACATATGCTCGGCGACCTGGGTGTTAAGCCTTGGCAGGTTCTTGCCATCACGTTTACCAACAAGGCTGCGGCCGAGATGCGCGAGCGTCTGGCGGCGCTCATTCCCAGCGGCACCCGCGGCATGTGGGTGTGCACCTTCCATGCCATGTGCGTGCGCATGCTGCGTGAGGACGCCGACCTGCTGGGTTATACCGGTCAGTTCACCATCTACGATGACGATGACTCAAAGCGCATGGTGCGTGACATTATGCAGGCGCTCGGCATCGAGCAAAAGCAGTTCCCCATCAACATGATCCGCAGCAAGATCAGCTCGGCCAAAAACGCCATGATCGGGCCCGAGGACATGCTCAAGAGCGCCGATAGCCCCAACGACAAAAAGGCCGCGCAAGTCTACCTGGAGCTGGAGCGCCGCCTGCGCGCCGCCAATGCGATGGACTTCGACGACCTGCTCGTGCGCGCGCTTGAGCTGCTGCGCACCCGCCCCGAGGTGCTCGATAAGTACCAAGAGCGCTTCCGCTACATTAGCGTCGACGAGTATCAGGACACCAACCACGTCCAGTACGAAATCGCCAACCTGCTGGCCGCCAAGTACCAAAACCTCATGGTCGTGGGCGACGATGACCAGTCCATTTATAGCTGGCGCGGCGCCGACATCACCAACATCCTGGACTTTGAGAAGGACTTTAAAGACTGCAAGACCGTCAAGCTGGAGCAGAACTACCGCTCTACGGGTCATATCCTGAACGCCGCCAACGCCGTGGTACGCCACAACTCGCAGCGCAAGGACAAGCGCCTGTTTACGGCCGAGGGCGATGGCGAGAAGATCCAGGCCTTCCAGGCGAGCGACGAGCGCGACGAGGGCCGCTGGATTGCCGGCGAGATCGAGAAGCTGCATGCCAAAGGCACGAGCTACGACGACATCGCCGTCTTCTACCGCACCAACGCCCAGTCGCGTATCCTCGAAGATATGTTCCTGCGCGCGGGCGTGCCCTACAAGATCGTGGGCGGCACGCGATTCTTCGACCGTGCCGAGATCCGCGACGTCATGGCCTACCTTAAGATGATCGTGAACCCGGCCGACGAGATGAGCGTCAAGCGCGTCATCAACACACCGCGCCGTGGCATCGGCTCCACCTCGATCCAAAAGATCGAGCAGCTGGCGCGCGACAACCGTTGCTCGTTCTTCCAGGCTTGCGAGATCGCGTGCGCCGAAACCGGCATGTTTAGCGCCAAGGTGCGCAACGGCCTGTCGAGCTTTGTCTCGCTGGTGCGCGAGGGCCGCCGCATGGACGGCGAGCTCAAGGACGTTGTCGAGATGATTGTCGATAAGACGGGCCTACTGCAGGCGTTTCGCGCCGAGGGCACCATGGAGTCCGAGAGCCGCGCCGAGAACATCCAGGAATTCCTGGGCGTCGCTGCCGAATTTGAGGAGACGCACGAGGATATCGAGGGTACGCTCGAGAGCTTGGAAGAGCTGCGCGCAGCCGGTGTTGCCGACGTGCCTGCCGGCGCCGAGCCCGAGCCCGTCGTGGTGAGCGCGCCTGCGCCCGAACCGGGGCCATCTGCCCCGGCATCCTCGTTTGAGGCACTTGTCGGCGCGCGCGATGCCGCAGGTTCCAATCCGCTCGATAGCCTAGCCGCCCCGGCGCTCTCACCGCAGGATGCCCTGGCCGCCGCCATCGCGGGCAACGCGTATGCCGCGCCGACGGAGCTGCCGGCGGGTGCCGTGCATGCCGACGAGATTGAGCGCACCTACGGTCCGCTCACCTGTAAGGCGCTGCCGGCACTCATGGAGTGGCTGGCCCTGCGCTCCGACTTGGATTCCCTGGCCGGCGAGACGCATGCCATTACCATGATGACCATCCACTCCGCCAAGGGCCTGGAGTTCCCGGCGGTGTTCGTGGCCGGCATGGAGGAGGGTATCTTCCCGCACGTGCACGACTTTGGCGGCAGCGATGACCCGGGCAAGCTCGAGGAGGAGCGTCGCCTGGCCTACGTCGCCATCACGCGTGCCCGTAAGCGCCTGTTCCTGACCTATGCGGCCACGCGTCGCACCTACGGCTCGACCTCTGCCAACCCGCGCTCGCGCTTCCTCAACGAGATTCCGTTTGAGGATATCGAGTTTAGCGGTATCGGTTCTGCCGGTTTTGAAGGCACGGGTTGGGAGAAGCGCGGCGACCGTCACGGCACCTTTGGCTCGGGCATGGGTTCGGATATGTATGGCGGCAAGGTATTTGGTTCGCATACGCGCTCGACCGGCGGTTCCGGTTCGCGTGGCGGATCGAGCTTTGACGATTTCTTTGGTGGCAGCAGTTACGGGACCGAGCGCCATCGTGGGGTCTCGCCCGACGCTGGCCGTGTTGCCTCGACCTTTGGCTCGGGCACACCGCGAGCCAAAAAGCCCTCGTCCAAGGTGTCCCCGACGGTGGAGCGCAAGGTTGATCGCGCCAGCGCGTCGCAGGACTTTGCCGCGGGCGATACCGTGAGCCACAAGACCTTTGGCACGGGTACCGTGATCTCGGTCGCCGGAGACATGATCGAGGTCCAGTTCGAAAAAACCGGCCAGACCAAAAAGCTTATGAAGGGCTTCGCTCCTATAGTGAAACTGACCTAGGCGGCTTTCCCAGGCACGGCACCTCGGCCTTCAATCGTCGGGCATGACCTCAAGGTCTATGCCCTCCTCTTTCAGGCCGATCTGCCGCACCTGGAAAACCCGTACATCCGGCTAGGCGGGCGTATAGGGCAACATCGCCTGCTCGGGCAGTCCTGCGCAAGACGGAGGCCACATTAAGTGGCCTCCTTTGCGTGCGGAACTCGCGATCGATGTTGCCCCATACGCCCGCCCAGGTCCTTGGGTAACGTTGCTGGACGAACGTCGCTTTTCTCGTTCGCTTTTTGATCTGGAGAGCCGGGTGGGCTGATAGAAAAATAGATGTGAGTAGGGGCTCTCCCATTTGATGAGCGGGGGAGCCTCTTTATTGCGCTTGGATTGTTTCTTATGACTTTAGGGATTGAGCGTTTTATACGATTCAGTATAATTTCAGATAGTTACTAAAATGTAACTGAAATGAAAAGGGTGATTGGACATGCTGCTAAATTGTCTCCCAAAAAGACTCTTCTCTTTAGAGCTCGCCATCGACCCGGAGCCAGTTGAGATGCAGATTCCTCGCATGTATCTTGAGCGGTATTCGCTTCGCTTGGCACGGCTCGGCATGTCTGAGCAGGGCCGTTTTATTGTTGCGGAACCTAAAGAACCGCCCAGTGTCATTTCGGCGCGAAATCTCGTCAATGCAGTGCGTACGTTAGATGCTCGTCCGGTGGCAATTTGCTGGGATGCTATGGATTTAGGTTTTATGCGCGCGCTTTCTTCGGAGGGAATCGCATATATCCGAGATGAGCGAAATGCGTTCCTGCCGTTTATCGGAGCCGTTATTTCCGATGAAGTGCTGGGTGCTTCTCCCGCTGCTCCGCTTTCGTCCCAATCTCAACGAATCGTCCTAAATCTCATTGCGGGACGATGGGTTGACTGCTCCGCCGGCGACCTAGCGCGTCTGTGTGGCAAAAGCGCGGCTAGCGTCAGCGGCTATCTTTCGGAAATCGCCGCTATAGCTCCTGGGTTGATTATGCGGGACGGCAAAAAGCGTATATTGTGTGACGCCGGGCTGTCGACCGAGACGTTGCTAGATGGGTTTGAGGACTATCTTCGCACGCCAGTTTTAGAGCGAATCCGGCTCAAGAAGGTTATCGAGAGAACAGAGCTACGTGCCGTTGATGCGCTGCTTTCCGGTGTGTCTGCCCTTAGCTATATGTCCGACCTTGCCCATGAAGACTCTGCTCCAACCATTGCTCTCGAAAAATATCAGCTAGAGGCCTTGAAAGAGCATATGGGCGACAGATGGCTGGAGGCTCAGTGGTACGAACCGGCGGCAGTTGTGATTGAGGTCTGGTCGTATCCCGTGGACGCGCCGTCCGATATTAGTTTTGACGCGACGGGTTTGCAGTGTGTCGACCCGTTTTCCTTATACGTTGCTTGCGCAAAAGCAGATTACAAAGAAGATCGTCTGCTCGACGCGGTCGAACAGCTCAGGAGGACGATATGTCAAAAGTGAGGGGAATAGAGCGATTTGCCGATGCCATGAGCGGCTGTAAAGGCGGTTACGTCCTTATTGGTGGAGGGGCCTGCAGCGTTCTATTTGACAATGAGGGCGATTCGTTTAGAGCTACTGAAGACTTGGATGTCGTCGTAATTGTTGATGGGAAAGGCGTTGAATTCGCCACTGCATTGTGGGCATTTATCAAAGCTGCCGGATATGAGACTGGAAAGGTCGGCGATGGAAGGTGCACTTACTATCGGTTCTGTTTGCCCGAAGGATCAAGGCAAGTCCTAGACTATCCCGGCCAAATTGAGCTATTTGCCCGACATCCTGATTTTGTGCTCGAAGATGAAACGAGCGAAGTGGCACCTCTTTCCTTTGACGAGGCCGTATCAAGTCTTTCGGCAATTATTCTCGACGATGGCTACTACGAATTTATTCGCGACAACGCAACGAACGTAGAGGGCATTACGTTGCTCGATGCGCTCCATATCATTCCCCTCAAGATGCGTGCACACATTGATATCAATAGGAGCTATGAAGAAGGGCGCCATTGCAACGATAAAGATCGACGAAAGCATCGCTCGGATATTGTTCGACTTGCGGGTTTGTTGCCGCCTTCGGCTCGCTTGGAGCTAATAGAGCAAATGAGGGCTGATGCCGGAGACTTCTTTGCGGACTTTTCTTCTTATGTAAATCGGCAGACCGATCGTAAAGAGAGAGCGCGTCTTCAGGACACATTATCGTTTCTCGAAAAGGTCTACCTATAGGCACCTTGATTCGTTATGTATGGTGAGGGGCTCTCCCGTTTGATGAGCGGGGGAGCCCCTTGTTGCTTTTTGATTGTCGTAACTAGCCAGAGGCTCGCCGGGACGGGACGCGGGGTTTGGTCGATCGCGAGTTCCGCACGAGCCGGAGAGCACTTAATGTGCTCTCCGTGCGAGCAGGACTGTCCGAGCAGGCGACCAAACCCCGCGCCCCGTCCCGGCGAGCGCTTGGGGACCGGTGGCCTACAGGTGGCTGATGATCAGTTCCATCTTGCCTTCGAGGTCGATGGAGCTGACGGTGCTCGGGGCCAGCAGGTGGCTTCCCTTGTGGACGGGGTCGCCGCAGACGGTGCCTTCGCCGTCGATGACCGACAGGCACATGAAGGGCCAGCGCTGGTCGAGGGTCTTGCTGCCGTTGACGCGCACGCGATCGACGGTGTAGCAGGGGTTGGACTCGAGCTCGGTCACGCCGTCCACCTCGGGCGCGGTCACCGTGCCGTCGGTCGGAGCCTGAGCATCAAAGTCGATGCAGTCGAGGCTCTGCTCAATGTGCAGCGGGCGCAGGTTGCCGTCAGTGCCGGGACGGTCGTAGTCGTACAGACGATACGTCACGTCGCTCGACTGCTGCGTCTCCAAAATGAGCGTGCCGGTCTTGATGGCGTGCACGGTACCGGAATCAATCTGGAAAAAGTCGCCCTTGTGAATCGGCAACACGTTGAGCATGTCGTCCCAACGTCCTTCCTCGATCATTTGTGCGGCCTCGGCGCGGTCCTTGGCACGCTGGCCGACGATGATCGTGGCGTCGGGCTCGCAGTCCAGCACATACCAACACTCGGTTTTGCCCAGGCTACCGTTCTCGTGCTCGGCAGCGTACTCGTCGTTGGGATGAATCTGGATCGAAAGGTCGTCCTTGGCGTCCAGAATCTTAATGAGCAGCGGGAACTCCTTGCCCTCGCAGTTGCCAAAGAGCTCGCGATGCTCGGCCCACAGCCACGACAGCGTGTGGCCGGCATACGGGCCCTCCGCAATCTGGCAGTCGCCGTTGGGGTGGGCCGAGATGGCCCAGCACTCACCGATGGGGCCATCGGGAATGTCGTAGCCAAATACGGTTTCGAGCTGGCGACCGCCCCAGATCTTCTCGTGGAAGATCGGCGTCAGCTTAATCAAATCGGACATGTTCATACCCCCATTGTGTTGCGCGGGCGCTGCACAAAACAGCTCAAAGCGAGCGCCCGGATGACTACAAAAACCTATGCCAACGTTACGTTGTGCAACTCAAAGCGGTCGCCAACGTTGCGCGAGACCGAATACTCAAAGGCGGCGCCGCTGTCCAAAAAGCCAATCTGGGTGAGCTCGAGCAGGGGAGAGCCAGGCTTGGTGTCCAAGCGCTCGGCTTCTTCCTCGGTTGCTGCCACGGCGCGAATGGTACGGTGGAAGCTCGAAATCTTCAGCCCACATTGCTCGCGGATGAAGTGGTAGACCGATCCGTACAGGTCCTTCTTTTTAAGGCCCGGAATCAGCTCGAGGGGCATGTAGGTGTACTCGATAACGATGGGCTTCTCATCGGCCTGACGCACGCGCACGATGTGATAGGCAAAGTCATCCTCGGCAATTCCCAGCTGGGCTGCGATGTCCGCTGGTGGATTAACAATCGAGAAATCGTAGACCACCGAGGTCACCTTCTCCCCGCGGTGCTCATACGAAAAACCCTGGGCACGGTCGTTTTTGCCCTGGAAAAACGCTTGGCCGGGAAGCCCCGCCGTGTCCTTAACGTAGGTACCCGATCCACGACGGCTGGTAATTAGACCTTCCTCGGTGATTTGCTCGATAGCTCGTTTGACAGTGATTTTGGAAACGCTATAGAGCTCACAGAACTCAACGACGGTGGGAAGCTTGTCGCCCGGTTTAAGAGCGCCATCCTCGATACTTCGACGAATATCTGCAGCTATCGCCTCGTATTTGGGAATCATGGAACCTCCTTTCCGACATATATGAATACAAAAAGTAAGTATAACCCTCAACAGGGCATCCATATTACTTTTATCTAAGAAGTTCGAGAAAGAAAAAAGAAAAAGACGCTTTACTTTTAAAATTAGAGCGCTATAGTTTAAGCAACGAACGGAATCCTTCCGCACAACAGGATCGACCGTTTGGGGACGGTTTTGTTTTGGCGGGTTGGATATCGGTATGGCCGGTGCGCGCCCGCGCCGGATAACCTGCCAAAGCAAACCCGTCTCCAACCGGAAGCTCTAGAACACGAAAGCGAGGACTTTGATGGCACAGTATCAGCTGCCCAACGACTTCTTCTTTGGCGCTGCTATGTCCGGCCCGCAGACTGAGGGTCAGTGGAACCAGGGCGGCAAGCTCGAGAACCTGTGGGACACCTGGTCCATCCAGGATCTGGGTTCGTTCTACAACCGCGTTGGCTCTTACGCCGGCAATGACTTTATGGCCAAGTACCAGGAAGACCTTCGCATTTTGAAGGACTTGGGTCTGGATACCTATCGCACTTCCATCCAGTGGAGCCGTCTGCTCGATGCCGACGGCAACCTCAACGAGGAAGGTGCCGCGTGGTATCACGAGTTGTTCCGCGCCTCTCGCGAAGCCGGCTTGGAGCCGTTTGTCAACTTGTACCACTTTGACATGCCCACCTACCTCTTTAACCGTGGCGGCTGGGAGAGCCGTGAGGTTGTCGAGGCTTACGCACATTACGCCGACGTCGCCTTCCACGAGTTTGGCCAGGAGATTAAGTACTGGTTCACCTTTAACGAGCCCATCGTCGAGCCCGAGCAGCGCTATCAGGAGGGCGTGTGGTTCCCGCAGCTCCACGACTTCAACCGCGCCCGCACCGTGCAGTATCACATCTCGCTGGCGCACGCGCTGGCCGTGGCCAACTATCGTCGCGCCTATGACGAGGGCGCTATTCGCGCCGATGCCAAGATCGGCATGATCAACTGCTTTACCCCGGTCTACACCAAGGAGAACCCCAGCGAGGCGGACCTCGAGGCCGTGCGTATGACCAGCGGCATCAACAACCGCTGGTGGCTCGACCTCATTACCAAGGGCGAGCTTCCCGCCGACGTGCTCGACAGCCTGGCCGAGGGCGGCGTTAAGCTTCCGTTCCGTGCCGGCGACCAAGAGATTCTTAAGCAGGGTGTTGTCGACTGGCTCGGTTGCAACTACTACCACCCCACGCGCGTTCAGGCGCCGGCGAGCAAGATCGACCAGTACGGTCTGCCGCACTTTGCCGACGAGTACGTGTGGCCCGACGCCGTTATGAACGAGAGCCGCGGCTGGGAGATCTACCCGCAGGGCCTCTACGACTTTGGCATGGACTGCGCTAAGAACTACCCCGATCTTGAGTGGTTCGTTTCCGAGAACGGCATCGGCATCATGGACGAATACAAGAACCGAGACGCCGAAGGAACCATCCAGGATGACTACCGCGTCGACTTTGTACGCCAGCACCTGGAGTGGGTTGCCAAGGCAATTGCCGAGGGCGCCAAGTGCCGTGGATACCATTATTGGGCCGTCATCGATAACTGGTCTTGGGCGAATGCCTTTAAGAACCGTTACGGTTTTGTCGAGGTCGACCTTATGGACGGCTACAAGCGCCGCCTTAAGAAGTCGGCAGCTTGGCTCAAGCAGGTCGCCACGACTCACGTGGTTGATTAGCGAACGGGCGAACGCCCAGACCGCGCGCCGCTGCGCGCAACACATGGCACATCTGGTGGCAGAGGGCGACAGACCACCGTGCGCATAGGAAAAGGCCGGATTTGAAAGTTAGGAGCAATCATGGCCAGTGACAACGGAAAGAGCTTCCTCGACAAGTTTGCCGAGGTCTCTGCGAAGGTGGGAAACCAGGTTCACCTGCGTTCCCTGCGTGACGCCTTCGCGACCATCACGCCGCTCTATATCCTTGCGGGTATCGCGGTTCTTATTAACAACGTCGTGTTCCCTCTGTTCCCGCTCGATGCGGCGGGCCTTGCCAACCTTCAGACGTGGGGTTCGGCAATTACGCTGGGCACCCTCAACGTCTCTGCCATTATCTTGGCCGGATTGATTGGCTACAGCCTCGCTAAGAACAAGCGTTTCGATAATCCGCTTGCTTGCGTGGTCGTCGCTATCTCTGCTTTCGTCATCATGATGCCGCAGCAGATCACCGCCTCGCTTGCCGCCACGAGCCCGCTGCTCACCGACAAGATCACCTCCGCCGAGGTCACGGGCGCCCTTTCGACTGCCAACACCGGCACCAACGGTCTGTTCTCGGCTATTATCATCGCCCTGCTTTCCGTCTCGCTCTTCATCAAGATTTCTGGCGTCGAGAAGCTCAAGGTTAAGCTGGGCGAGGGCGTGCCTCCCGCGGTCTCCAACTCCTTCAACGTCATGATCCCGATGCTGCTCAACCTCGCGATCTTCGCTCTTGCCGCAGCCCTGCTCGCCGTGTGCGCCGGCACCGATCTGTGCACCATCATCTCCACGTGCATCTCCAACCCGCTCAAGAGCATCATGAACGCCGGTCCGTGGGCTGTTATCCTCATCTACACCCTTGCTAACCTGCTGTTCTGCGTCGGTATTCACCAGTCCACCATCTCTGGCGCTACCGTCGAGCCGATCCTGACCATGCTCATCGTCGACAACATGGCTACCTTTGCCGCCGGTGGCACCATCCAGCCCGATCACTACATGAACATGCAGATCGTTAACAGCTTCGCCCTCATCGGCGGCTCGGGCTGCACCCTCATGCTTCTGCTCGACACGCTCCTGTTCTCCAAGAACAAGGCTTCCGAGACCGTTTCCAAGATGGCTATCCTGCCTGGTCTGTTCAACATCAACGAGCCGGTTATCTACGGTTACCCCATCGTGTACAACCTGCCGCTCATGATCCCGTTCGTCCTTCTTCCCGATCTGTTCATCGGCATCACCTATGGCCTTACCTGCGCAGGCATCATCAGCCCCTGCATCGCCCAGGTGCCCTGGACCATGCCTCCCGTCATCAATGCCCTGCTCGCTACGGGCTTTGACTGGCGCGCCGGCGTGTGGCAGGCTCTCGAGATTGTCATTGGCATGGCCGTCTACCTGCCCTTTATGAAGATTTCCGAGAAGGCAATCGCCAAGCAGGAGGCTCTCGCCGAGTAGAACGCCTAACGTTCGTCCCTTTCACCTTTGCGGGCGCCGGTACGCGGTGCCGGTGCCCGCGGCTCTCTCCCTTGCGTAAAGATACAGGGGAGCGGGCACAATAGCCGCAAGGAATACAACCAGTTGTCGTCTGCGCGCCGCGCAGTTATAAGGAGGAAACCATGAAGAAGATCATGCTCTGCTGCAATGCCGGCATGTCCACGAGCCTGCTGGTCCAGAAGATGCAGGCCGAGGTTGCAAACCGTGGTCTGGATATTGAGGTCGAGGCTCGTCCCATGAACGAGGCCCACGATCACCTGGACGAGTGCGACATGTTGCTGCTTGGTCCGCAGATCGGCTACACCAAGGGCGATTTTGAGAAGGAGGCCGCCGGTCGTTTTCCGGTCGAGGTCATCAACATGGTCGACTACGGCCGCATGAACGCTGCCGGCATCATCGACCACTGCGTCAGCGTGATGGGCTAGGTGCTCCGCATGGAGGATATGAACGAACTGCAGATGACCTGCTTCGAGATCATCAGCTACGTCGGTACCGCCAAGAGCATGTACATCAATGCCGTGCAAAAGGCCAAGGAGGGCGATTTTGACGCCGCCGAGGAGCTTATCAAGCAGGGCGACGAGGCCTATAACGGTGGCCACGATGTTCACATGGGGCTTCTGAAGAAGGAGGCCAACGGCGAGCGTAACGGCGAGGCCCCGTTGATTCTGCTGCATGCCGAGGACCAGATGGCCGGTACCGAGACCATGCGCGTCATGGCGACGGAGCTCATCGAGATTCACAAGCAGCTGCAGGTACTTCAGGCCTAGTCGGCGTTATCGCCGCGACGGACCGTGCGGTCCAACAGACAACATAGTCCCTTTGACGGGCGCCGGGAGCCTCCGCCTCCCGGCGCCTTTATTTTTGGGGATGGTCTTGCGCGGCCTGTTGGGCAGCCAATTGCGTTACCCCAGATAAAACCTGCCAAAACAAACCTGTCCCTTTTTGGTAGGTTTTTGCCTTGAGAGCGGTACCATACAGGCAATGTTTAAACGAGAAAGGTGGGCTCCCATGGAACCTAAGCAGTACTACATCGGCATCGACGTCGGCGGCACTTCGGTTAAGGAGGGCCTGTTCGACGAGGACGGCAACCTGCTTGCCAAGGCCAGCGTGCCCACGCCTCCTATCGTTGACGCCGCGGGCTTTGCCGCGGTGACCGAGGCTATCGACCAGGTGGTCGCCAAGGCACAGATTCCGCGTGCCTTTGTGGCGGGCATTGGCCTGGCCGTTCCGTGTCCCATCCCGGCGTCGGGCGATGCCAAGGTCAAGGCCAACATTGCCATTAACCTGCCCGAGCTGAGGGTCGCCATTCAGAAGCACTGCCCCGATGCGGTCGTTAAGTATGAGAACGATGCCAACGCCGCTGCCATGGGCGAGGCCTGGCTCGGTTCTGCCAAGGGCGTGCAGAACGTGGTGATGGTCACCATCGGTACCGGCGTGGGCGGCGGCGTTATCGTTAACGGCGACGTGGTATCGGGCGTTGTGGGCGCCGGCGGCGAGATTGGCCACATGTGCCTGAACCCGGCCGAGGAGCGCACCTGCGGCTGTGGCGGCCATGGCCATCTGGAGCAGTATTCCAGCGCCACCGGCGTGGTGAGCAACTACCTTGCCGAGTGCAAGAAGGCGGGCGTCGAGCCCATTGAGCTCACCGGCCCCTCCGATTCCAAGGACGTGTTCCAGGCCTGCCGCGAGGGCGACAAGCTCGCGCTGGCCGCAGCCGACACCATGGCCGACTACCTTGGCCGCGCCCTGGCGCTTATCGCCAACGTGGTCGACCCCGAGATGTTCCTGATCGGTGGCGGCGCGTCCGCTTCGGCCGATGTTTATCTCGACAAGGTTCGCGAGCACTTTAAGCAGTACGCGCTCTCTGCCTCGCGCGAGACGCCCATTAAGGTCGCTTCGCTCGGAAACGACGCCGGCATCATCGGTGCCGCCTACGTAGCCCTGCGCGCCGCCGGTAAATAGCTGGTGCAAGGGGGTCAGGTTACTTTGCACCAACACGGTGCAAAAGGGACAGTCTTGGCCCCCATGCCTGCCCCAAAATATGCCGTGACCCTTCCGTCTGCGAAGGCTCGGCATCGGCGTGCTACCATAGCTACGTCCAAGTACACATATCAAGTGGAGGATATCCATGGCAAACGTTCTTGTCTTTGGTCACCAGAACCCCGATAACGACGCCATCATGAGCGCCGTCGTCCTGTCCCAGCTGCTCAACCAGGTTGAGTATGCCGGCAACACCTACGAGGCCTGCGCCCTTGGTCAGCTTCCGGCCGAGTCCGCCAAGCTGCTCGCCGACGCCGGCATCGCCGAGCCCCGCGTGATCGAGTCCGTCGAGGCCGGTCAGCTCGTCGTCCTCACCGACCACAACGAGTCTGCCCAGTCCGTCGCCGGCCTTAAGGACGCCACGGTCTTTGGCGTTGTCGATCATCACCGCATCGGCGACTTCGAGACCGCCGGCCCGCTGCACTACATCTGCCTGCCCTGGGGCTCCAGCTGCACCATCGTCACCAAGCTCGCCGGCGTGCTCGGCGTTGAGCTTTCCGACGTCCAGGCTAAGCTGCTGCTCTCGGCCATGATGACCGACACGCTCATGCTCAAGAGCCCCACCACCACCGATGTCGACCGCGCCGTCGCCGCCAAGCTCGGCGAGCAGGTGGGCGTCGACCCGGTCAAGTTTGGCATGGAGGTCTTCCTCACCCGTCCGTCCGGCTCCTTTACCGCTGCCGAGATGGTCGGCAACGACATCAAGATGTTCGAGCCCGCCGGCAAGAAGCTGCTCATCGGCCAGTACGAGACTGTCGACAAGACCCGCGCACTCGGCATGATCGACGAGATTCGCGAGGCCATGCGCGCCTACGCTGCCGAGAAGGGCGCTGACGGCATTGTCCTGTGCATCACCGACATCATGGAGGAGGGCTCGCAGGTCCTGCTCGAGGGCGAGACCGAGGCCGCTCAGAAGGGCCTGGGCATTGCCGACGAGCACGACGGCGTCTGGATGCCGGGCGTCCTCTCCCGTAAGAAGCAGGTCGCTGCCCCCATCATGGCCGCCTGCTAGGTTTAGTTCACTAAACGCCACGACCGGATCGCGGACGCCCCGCGCTCCGGTCGTTTTTTGTGCATGGTGCCGCGTCGTCTCTTGGACAGGCGTGCCCGTGCCGTTGGGCAAATAATGTTCAACCTGTGGTTCCGCTTTTCGGCCACGCCTGCGTGCTTGTCGTGCAGGGTAGGCTAGATGCAAGCGTAATACGTTAGAGCGCGGCGCCGCCACTTGGGCGGGCCGTGCTTTTTTAAGACGGGAGCCTTCCCGTGAAAGGAGCCGCCCATGGCAGCACCCGAGCAGCTGTTCAACGTCCGTGAGCGCAAGCGTTTTGAGCGTCACGACATCTGGGAGCGCATCGCCGAGAACGGCACGATTTCCGCCGCCGTCATGGTCTTCGCCGCCATCGCCGCCGTCATTTGCGCCAATACCGATGCCTACGAGGCCATCCATCACTTTTTGGAGACCCCGCTGTATGTGGGTCTGGGCAACCTTACGGCCGGTCTCACCGTTGAGCTTTTCGTCAACGACTTTCTCATGGCGATTTTCTTTTTGTTGGTGGGTATTGAGCTTAAGTACGAGATGACGGTCGGCGAGCTCAAGAATCCGCGTCAGGCCATGCTTCCCATGCTGGCGGCCGTGGGTGGCGTCGTCGTTCCCGCCTGCATCTACCTGATCTTTAACCATGCCGGCGCCCGCAACGGTTGGGCCATCCCCATGGCAACCGATATTGCCTTTGCGCTGGGCGTGCTGTCGCTTTTGGGCAACCGCGTGCCCAACGGCGTGCGCGTGTTCTTCTCGACGCTCGCCATCGCCGATGACCTCATCTCCATCGCCGCCATCGCCATCTTCTACGGTCAGAGCCCCAATCCGTTTTGGTTGGGCGCCGCCGCGCTGGTGACCTGCGCGCTCGTGTGGCTCAACAAGACGCAGCATTACCGCCTCGCCCCGTATTCGGTACTGGGCCTGCTGTTGTGGTTCTGCATGTTCAAGAGCGGTGTACATGCCACGCTCGCCGGCGTCATCCTGGCCTTTACCATTCCGGCCAAGTGCGGCGTCAAGCTCGATAGCCTCACCGATTGGTTGGGCGAGTGCCTGCCGTTGCTCGATGACCGCTACGATGACGAGGCACACATCCTGGGCCAGCATGACTTTACCGTCTCGACCACTAAGGTCGAGCGCGTCATGCACCGCGTCACCCCGCCGCTCATCCGCATGGAGCGTCTGATCTCCACGCCGGTCAACTTTGTGATTCTTCCGATCTTTGCGTTCGTGAACGCACAGGTTCGCCTAGTGGGCGTGGACATGAGCACGCTGCTCACCGACCCGGTGACGCTCGGCGTGTACTTTGGCATGCTGCTGGGCAAGCCGATCGGCATCTTTGGCATGACGTTCGCCTTGGTCAAGCTCAAGGTCTGCGAGCTGCCGCACAATGTCAACTGGCACATGATTGCCGGTGTGGGCATTCTGGGCGGCATCGGCTTTACCATGTCGATTCTCATCAGCGGTCTTGCCTTCCCGACGGCCCAGTTTGAGGTTCTGGCTGCCAAGGCCGCCATCCTTGCCGGTTCGGTCACCGCCGCCGTGCTCGGTATGATCTACATGAGCGTGGTCTGCAAACACCCCGCGCCCAAAGACAAGTAAAAGCATATACAAGTTTGAAAACGCCGCCTGTGGACACCATCACAAGCGGCGTTTTAGTCAATGGGGACGTTCTTAAATGACTAGGCTTATTCCACCGTGCCGTAGACGGCGCCCCAGCCGTGGGCGGCCAAGGCGGAGTTGAGCTGGTCACAAAGCGATTGGCGGTCGTAGTAGCCGGGCGGTAGCAGGTTGACGATTTCCATGAGATCGGGCGCCAGATCCAAGATTTCGGCCTGTACGATGAGGTCCAAGCGGTCGATGGCGCGGCGGTCGTAAAACAGTCCGTCGACCAGGCGCTGCAGGCCGCCGAATTCCTCGGCCTGAAACGATCCGTACTCCATAGTGCCTCCTCGGGCGCCCCACGCCGGCATGCGCGGCGATTCGTAATTCATTGCAATGGACTTAATCTATCACGGCTTCATACCGTTGCGGCGGTGGCGGTCTATACTTAGACGAACTGCAACGTCCCGCTTTGCGAAAGGTCGCACCCATGCAGACGATCTACCAGAAGATGGAAACCACCGAACTCGATGCCGCCATCGAGGCACTCAAAGCCGAGGTCGCCGAGGTCAAGGCCAAGGGCCTGGCGCTCGACATGGCCCGCGGCAAGCCGTCGCCCTCCCAGGTGGACATCTCGCGCCCCATGCTCGATATCCTCAATGCCGACGCCGATCTGCACGACGGCAACGTCGACTGCTCCAACTACGGCTGCTTCGAGGGTATTCCTTCGGCACGCAAGTTGGCTGGGGAGTTTCTGGGCTGCCCTGCCGAGCAGACGCTCGTACTGGGTTCGTCGAGCCTGCTGATCGAGCACGATATCGCCGGCATGTTCTGGCGCTGCGGCTCGTGCGGCAGCGAGCCCTGGGAGGCTTACGAGGCCGCGCACGACGGCAAGAAAGTCAAGTTCCTGTGTCCTGTTCCCGGCTACGACCGTCACTTTGGCATCACCGCCGACCTGGGCATCGAGAACATTCCCGTCGCGATGACCGATAATGGCCCCGACATGGACGAGATCGAGCGCCTCGTTGCCGCCGACGATTCCATCAAGGGTATCTGGTGCGTGCCCAAGTATTCCAACCCTACGGGCATCACCTTTAGCGAGGACACCGTGCGTCGCCTGGTCGAGATGCCCACGGCCGCGCCCGATTTCCGCATCTTCTGGGATAACGCCTACTGCGTGCACGACCTGTACGACGAGACCGACGAGCTCGCCAATATCTTCGACCTCGCTCGCGCGGCGGGCACCGAGGACCGCGTGGTGGCCTTTGCCTCGACGTCCAAGATCACCTTCCCGGGCGCCGGCATCGGCTTTATCGGTGCGAGCCCCGCGGTTATCGCGGAGTTCTCCAAGCGCCTGAAGGCCGGCCTTATCAGCGCCGATAAGCTCAACCAGCTGCGTCACGTGCGTTTCCTTCCCACCATCGAGGTGGTCAAGGAGCATATGAAAAAGCATGCCGAGTTCTTGCGCCCGCGCTTTGAGGCCGTTGAGCGCAAGCTCACCGAGGGTCTGGGCGATACGGGTTGCGCCACTTGGACGCATCCTCGCGGCGGCTACTTTGTAAGCTTCGATGGTCCCGAGAGCTCTGCCCAGAAGGTCGCCGCGCTTTGTGCCGACCTGGGCGTCAAGCTCACGCCGGCTGGTGCCACTTGGCCTTATGGCAAGGACCCGCGCGACACCAACATCCGCATCGCGCCGAGCTATCCCACGGTCGAGGACCTGGAGGCAGCACTCGACGTACTGGTGCTGGCCGTCAAGCTCGTCGCTGCCGAGCTCGCTCGTGCCGAGCGCGCCTAACGCCTAGGGCCCCGCAAGTCCGCGCC
Organism: Collinsella sp. AM23-17; assembly: GCF_003470945.1. Taxonomy (NCBI): domain Bacteria; kingdom Bacillati; phylum Actinomycetota; class Coriobacteriia; order Coriobacteriales; family Coriobacteriaceae; genus Collinsella; species Collinsella sp. AM23-17. The sequence goes on from NZ_QRHU01000013.1 coordinate 60,131, forward strand.
CAGTACTATCCGCACTTTCGATACGTAAAGGAGCGTATACATGGATTTGGGAATTTCCACCAACCCCACGCCAGAGCTCTACACCATTAAGGTAACCGGCGAGATCGATATCTCTAACGCCGATAGCCTGCGCAATGCCATCGACCTGGCGCTCGAGCAGCCCAGCGAGGCCGTTGAGCTCGATTTTGCCCAGGTGAGCTACATCGATTCGACGGGCATTGGCGTGCTCGTGGGCGCCGCACACCACGCGGTCGACCACGGCAAGCGCTTTAGCTGCACCAATGTGCAGCCCCAGGTGATGCGCGTGGTTCAGCTGTTGGGTGTCGACCAGGAGATTTCGATCACCGCTGCATAATCTTTGTCCCAAAAGGGCGTGCCGTTTGGCATATGTTTGTGATGCGCTCGGACGTTTTGGCGTCCGGGCGCTATACTTGACCGAATGAATAGACGAGTTCCGGCCGAATGGCGCGGTGCGGGCTCGACTCACATCGAGCCTTGGAGGTATGTGTGTTTGGTATTGGAGAGGGTGAGCTGGCAATCATCGTGGTCTTCGGCTTTTTGCTGTTTGGCCCGGATAAGCTCCCACAGATGGGCCGCACGATCGGCCGTGCCATCCGTCAGTTCCGCGAGACGCAGGAAAAGATGACGGCCGTTGTTCAGTCCGAGATCATCGATCCGGTAAGCGAGGCTGCTTCGGCTCCGGTCAAGCCGAAGAAGGCTGCCGTCGATGACGATTCCGATGCGGACGGGGATGCCGTCGAGACGGCTGCGCCCGCAAAGAAGGAAACCTTTGCCGAGCGCCGTGCCCGCCTTGCCGCCGAGAAGGCTGCGAGCGAGGGTGCCACCGAGGGCGAAGGCGCTGCTGATGAGGCCGAGCCCGCCAAGGCCGAGCCTGCTGCTGCCGCCGCCGAGCCTGAGCCTGCTGTAGAGCCAGAGCCCGAGCCTGAGCCGGCAGAGCCCACGACGGCTGACCTCTATGCCCGTCGTCCCCGCAAGCGCAAGGCTGTCGTCGACCAGCTCGCCCGCGAGCTCGAGGCCGAGGACGACGCCGCTGCCGCTGACGCTCCGAAGGGAGGCGATGAGTAATGCCTATCGGACCCGCGCGCATGCCGCTCTTCGATCACCTGGGAGAGCTCCGTCGCCGCCTGACCATCGTGGTCGTGTCGGTGTTTGCCGCCGCTATCGTGCTGTATTTCGCCACGCCTGTAGTGCTCGACATCCTGGAAGACCCCATCCGCTCCTTTGTGCCGGACGGTAAGTTCTACATCACCACCACGCTCGGCGGCTTTGGCCTGCGCTTTTCGCTGGCCATCAAGATGGCCGTTGTCATGTGCACGCCCATGATTATCTGGCAGATCCTGGCGTTTTTCCTGCCGGCGCTTCGCCCCAACGAGCGCAAGTGGGTCGTGCCCACGGTGCTCGCCTCGACGGTGTTGTTCTTCCTGGGCGCTATCTTTTGCTACTTCATCATCATCCCTGCAGGCTTTGAGTGGCTCATCGGCGAGACCTCGGCCGTCGCTACGGCGCTGCCCGACCTGGAGAACTACGTCAACATGGAGCTGCTCTTTATGATCGGCTTTGGTGTGGCGTTTGAGTTGCCGCTCATCATCTTCTACCTGTCTGTTTTCCACATCGTGTCCTACGCGGCCTTCCGCAGCGCCTGGCGCTACGTGTACGTGGGCCTGCTCGTGGGTTCTGCTGTGATTACGCCCGACGGCTCGCCCGTTACGCTGGGGCTCATGTATGGCGCCCTGCTCTCGCTCTACGAGATTTCGCTCGCCATCGCTCGCGTGGTCATTACCGCGCGCGAGGGCAAGGAGGGCCTGTTTGTGAGTCGTCTGGACCTGTTCTCGGACGATGAGGACGACGAGGAGTAAATCGGTATGCACGAGGTTGGCATTGTCAACGGCATACTCGATACAGTGATTCGCGCGGCGCGTGGGGCGGGGGCCTCGCGCGCCGTTTTGGTAACGCTGCGTATCGGGGATATGACCGAGGTCGTGCGCGAGGCGCTCGACTTTGCCTGGGAGACGTTTCGCGACGAGGACCCGCTCACGCGCGGCTGCGAGCTTGCCGTGGAGGAAGTCCATCCACAAAGCGAGTGCCTGGACTGCGGCGAGGTCTTTGATCACGACCGTTTCCATTGTCGCTGTCCCCAGTGTGGCGGCGCCAACGTGCGTCTGCTGCACGGCCGCGAACTCGACATCGCAAGTATCGAGATCGAGACCCCCGACGATTAGCCCGCCAGCAACCTGGGGACGGGGTATAAATGGTAGAAGTAAGGAGCGCTAAGTATGGTCGAGAAAACGATTGATATCGCGTCGCCGATTCTGTCGCGCAATGAGCGCCTGGCAGATCAACTGCGTCAACGATTTAATGAGACAAACACTTATGTGATCAACGTCTTGTCGAGTCCCGGTTCGGGCAAGACCACTACGATCCTGGGCACCAACGAGCGCCTGCGCGACAAGGCCGGCTTGCGCTGCGCCGTCATCGAGGGTGACATCGCCTCGGACGTCGACGCCATCACCATGAAGGAAGCCGGCATGCCTGCCATCCAGATCAACACGGGCGGCCTGTGCCACCTCGAGGGCAACATGATCATGGAGGCCGTTGACGCGTTCGACCAGGCCGTTGGGCTCGATAACATCGATGTCATCTTTATCGAAAACGTGGGTAACCTGGTCTGCCCAGTCGACTTTGACCTGGGTGAGAACCTGTCCATCATGATCCTCTCGGTGCCCGAGGGCGACGACAAGCCCATCAAGTACCCGGGCATCTTCCAGCACGCTGGCGCGCAGCTGCTCAACAAGGTCGACGTGGCTCCGGCTTTCGATTTTGACATGGATAGGTATACTAAGACACTCGATGACCTCAATCCGCAGGCGCCGCGGTTTGCCGTGAGCGCGCGCAAGGGCGAGGGCATGGATGCCTGGTGCGATTGGCTCATCGGGCAGATTGAGCAAGCAAGGGCGTAAGTCGGCCGCCATACGGGCGGGCGTAGCCGCAGAGATACGAGATAGGAGCCTCTTTTGAAGCTCATCATCGCCGAGAAAAACGACGCCGCGCGTCAGATTGCCGAGCGTCTGTCCACGGGCAAGCCCAAAAAGGACAAGGTGTACAACACCGCCATCTACCGTTTTGAGTGGAAGGGCGAGGAGTGCGTGACCATCGGCCTTGCCGGTCACATCCTAGCGCCCGATTTTTGCGACAGCGTGCTGTTCGATAAAAAGCTGGGCTGGTATTCGGTCACCGAGGACGGCGAGATGCTGCCGGCCGACATACCCGATGGCCTGGCGCGTCCGCCCTACGACACCAAGCGCAAGCCGTTTCTTGCCGATGGCATCTCAATCAAGGGCTGGAAACTCGAGAGCCTGCCTTACCTCACCTGGGCGCCCGTCATTAAGCTACCGGCCGAGAAGGAACTCATTCGTTCGCTCAAGAACCTCGCCAAGAAGTCCGACAGTGTCATCATCGCCACGGACTTCGATCGCGAGGGCGAGCTGATCGGTTCGGACGCCCTCAACAAGGTGCGCGAGGTTGCGCCCGACCTGCCGGTCGCCCGCGCCCAGTATTCTTCGTTTACCAAGGCCGAGATCACGCAGGCCTTCGATAATCTCGTCTCGCTCGACCAGAATCTGGCCGACGCCGGCGAGAGCCGCCAGCACATCGACCTCATTTGGGGTGCGGTGCTCACGCGCTACCTGACGCTCGCCAAGTTTGGCGGCTTTGGTAACGTGCGCTCTGCCGGCCGTGTGCAGACGCCGACGCTTGCCCTGGTGGTCGAGCGCGAGCGCGAGCGCATGGCGTTTGTGCCCGAGGACTATTGGCAGATCCGCGGCATGGGCGCCGCACAGGGTGCTGCCGAGGACGACCGCTTTAAGATTGCGCACAAGACGGCGCGCTTTACCGACAAGGATGCTGCTGAGGCGGCGTACGGCCACGTTGACGGCGTTGCGACGGCAACCGTCGCCGCGGTGACCAAGCGTTCGCGCAAGCAGCAGCCGCCCACGCCGTTTGCGACCACCTCGCTGCAGGCTGCCGCCGCAGCCGAGGGCATCTCACCTGCGCGTACCATGCGCATCGCCGAGTCCCTCTACATGGCCGGTCTCATCAGCTACCCGCGTGTCGACAATACCGTGTACCCTGCGACGCTCGATCTGGGCGCCGTGGTGAGCGACCTTGCAAAGATCAACCCGGCGCTGGCGCCCGTGTGCAAAAAGGTGCTCGCCGGCCCCATGAAGCCCACGCGCGGCAAAGTCGAAACCACCGACCACCCGCCTATCTATCCCACGGGCGAGGGCGATCCGTCCGCGCTCGACGGTGGCCAGCGCAAGCTCTACGACCTCATCGCCCGTCGCTTCCTGGCAACGCTCATGGGTCCCGCGACCATCGAGAACACCAAGCTCGAGCTCGACGTCAATGGTGAGCCGTTCGTGGCTTCGGGCGATGTGCTCGTGACCCCGGGTTTCCGCGAGGCGTATCCGTATGGACTCAAGCGCGACGAGCAGATGCCGCCGCTGGAGCAGGGCGATGCGGTCGACGTGTTCGACATTAAGCTCGAGGCCAAGCAGACCGAGCCGCCCGCACGCTACAGCCAGGGCAAGCTCGTGCAGGAGATGGAAAAGCGCGGCCTGGGCACCAAGTCCACGCGCGCGAGCATCATCGAGCGCCTGTACGCCGTGCGCTATCTCAAAAACGATCCCGTGGAGCCGAGCCAGCTGGGCATCGCCATCATCGATGCACTGTCGCAGTTTGCCCCGCGCATCACGAGCCCCGATATGACCAGCGAGCTCGACGGCGACATGACCCGCGTGGAGCGCGGCGAGGACACCGAAGAGCATGTCGTGACGCACTCGCGCGCGCTGCTGGCCGGTGTGCTCGACGAGCTGCTCAAGCATACGCAGGAACTGGGCGATGCTATCAGCGACGCCGTCACGGCCGATGCGCGCGTGGGCGCCTGCCCCAAGTGCGGCAAGGACTTGGTTATGAAGACGAGCGCCAAGACCCGCGGCAGCTTTATCGGCTGCATGGGCTGGCCCGACTGCGATGTGACCTATCCGGTGCCGAGCGGCGTCAAGGTGAGCCCGCTCGAGGGCGAGGCTGCTGTGTGCCCCGAATGCGGTGCGCCGCGCATTAAGTGCCAGCCGTTCCGCCAAAAGGCTTTCGAGATTTGCGTGAACCCCACATGCCCCACCAACTACGAGCCCGACCTTAAGGTGGGCGAGTGCAAGGTGTGCGCCGAGGCAGGACGCCATGGCGACCTGATCGCACACAAGAGCGAGAAGAGCGGCAAGCGCTTTATCCGCTGCACCAACTATGACGACTGCGGCGTGAGCTATCCGCTGCCGGCGCGTGGCAAGCTCGAGGCGACGGGCGAGACCTGCCCCGAGTGCGGCGCCCCCATCGTGGTGGTCAACACCGCGCGCGGCCCGTGGCGCATCTGCGTGAACATGGACTGCCCGACCAAGGAGAAGAAGCCCGCCCGCGGCCGCAAGACCACGACCAAGGCGAGCGCGGCGAAGAAGACCTCGACTGCGAAGAAGACGACGGCTAAGAAAGCCACTGCCGCCAAGAAGACGACCGCGAAGAAGTCGACTGCCAAGAAAGCAGCCGCCGACAAGTAACGGCGCAGTCGAAACATTGCCCAAAAAACGAGCGAGGGTCCCATGATCCTCGCTCGTTTTTTGACCGGCAGTTAGGGACATTCCTTTTTCTGCCGGCAGTTTAGGAACGTCCCTAACTGCCGGCTCGGAAACGACAAGGCGTTAGTTCACTTCGACGGGTTTGGCGCCGGGATAGCGCTCCTCAAAGTCTAGGCGGTACTTATTGTCATTGGTGCCCGCCACGTTGTCGCGCGACAGCGGCGCCACGATCTCGTTCTTATGGTCCGCGGGCTTTGCGTACTTTAAGCTGATCTCCCAGGCATCGCAGATCGCATCGATGCGGTGATCCAGGTCGTCGTACAGAGCAATGATGTCCTTCCACGAGCTGTAGTTCTTAGAGCTTGTGGGGACGTCCAGGTCCTCGACGATATCGTAGTACTGCTCGATGGTGTCTTCCGTGCGCTCGGCGACGTCGGCGAGATTTTGACGGGCGGTACGGTCCTCTTCCAGATAACCGCCATTGAACGCCTCTGCGCAGGCACGGACCTGGTTATCGAGATCTTCGAGCAGGTCGTAGTATTCGCTCAGGCGACGGTAGAGGTTTTGCTCGGAGAGGGTCGCCTGGCTGCCATCCTCGTCATCATCGTCGTCATCGTCAAAAAGGCTATTGGGGTCGTCGAGAGGCTTGAGGTCATCATCGTCAACATCATGGTGCAGCTTAGTAATCTCGGCAGTCGTTTGCGTGGCGGCGTTGTCGAAAGGCTTGATCACAAAAAAGATGACCAAGGCGATGATAATTGCCACGAGCACAACGATAACGGCGATAAGCGCCTTGGTGCTGCTCTTTTTGGCGGCGGGGGCCTGCGGTGAATCAGGCGCGTACGTAGATGCCGGTTGCTGTTGGGGCGGGGTGTCCGCGACGGGTATGCGCTGCGTCGTTTCGACCGCTGCGGGGCTGGCGGCAGGGTCGGGGCGATAGGCGAGGGGGTCGTCCGGCTTAGCTTGCGGCGTATCGAGGAAGCCGGTCTGCTCAAACGCGGGTTGGCCATTGCTTGCGGTTGTCTGCTCAACGGGTGCACCGCATGAGGTGCAGAACTTGGCATCATCTGCAAGAAGTTTGCCGCACGAGGCGCAATACCGAGACATTGCCACTCCTTTCGCCACATTTCAAATCAATACGACGATTATACCCAGCGCTCAAAAAAGTCGGCAGCTAGGGACGTTCCTTTTCTGCCGGCACTTTAGGAACGTCCCTAGCTGTCGCCTAGTCATTTAAGAGCGTCCCCAATGACTACCCAATGACTAGGCCCGATTTGGGGCGCGCCTGCCCCTGGGGTATCATGGCTTGGTTGATATATCTGCATTTACGCGCCTTATAGGAAGGGGCTGCGCTCATGGCTTTTGAGCCCGCTCAACATAGCTTTATCACGCTCGAGGGCGTCGATGGTGCCGGCAAGTCCACGCAGGCGCGTCTGCTTGCCCGCGCGCTCGAACTCGCTGGCTACCAGGTTGTGAGCCTGCGCGAGCCGGGCGGCACCGCCATCAGCGAAAAGATCCGCGCTCTGCTGCTCGACCCCGCCAATACGGCGATGGGCGACACCTGCGAGTTGCTGCTCTACGAGGCGGCGCGCGCTCAGTTGGTGCACGAGGTCATAGCTCCCGCCCTCGCGGCCGGCAAGGTGGTCCTGTGCGACCGCTTCTACGATTCCACGACCTGCTACCAGGCATTTGCCGACGGCCTCGATCGTCAGATAGTGTGCGATGCCAATAACCTGGCCGTCGCGGGAACACACCCGGCGCTCACGCTCGTCTACCACATCACGCCCGAGCAGGCGGCGCTACGCATGGCAGCCCGTGGCGTGGCAGATCGCATGGAGGCAAAAGGCATGACATTCCAGGAGCGTGTTTACCAGGGATTTTGCGCCATTGCTGCCGAGGAGCCAAACCGCGTAAAGCTCATCGACGCCACTGCGACCGTCGAGGAAGTCTTCGAGAAGACGGTCGAGCAGATTCGCGCGTACGGTCTCGATATCCCCCAGGATGCTGTCGCCGCCGCGCTTGCCAAGGAGGCCGAGTAACATGGCCCCCGCTCAGGCAAGCCTGCTGGCCAAGCTCGACACCCAAGAGCGCGTGCGCGACTTTTTGACCAATGCCGTCGCCAGCGGCCGTGCATCGCACGCCTACCTGTTTTTGGGCGCCCCCGGCGCGGGCAAGCTCGATGCCGCGTGGGCGCTCGCCCAAGCCTTCCTGTGCGAGCAGGACGGCTGCGGCGCATGCGACAGCTGCGTGCGCGTCTCTCGGCATACGCATCCCGACGTGCACTATTACACGCCCGAGAGCGCCACGGGCTACCTTATTGCCCAGACCCGCGAGCTGCTCGATGACGTGCCGCTGGCACCCATTCGCGCCAAGGCCAAGGTCTACATCATCGACCGTGCCGAGCAACTGCGCGCCAACACCGCCAACGCACTGCTCAAGACACTCGAGGAGCCGCCCGAGGGCGTTATGTTCATCTTGCTGGGCACCTCGGCAGACGTGATGCTGCCCACAATCGTGAGCCGCTGCCAGTGCGTGCCGTTTCGGCTGGTGTCGCCCGCCGTCGCCGCGCAGGCCGTGAGCCGCGCCACCGGTCAGGACCCTGTGCGTTGCCGCATGGCGGTCGCCGTGGCGGGAAGCCCCACACGCGGCATCGAGTTTCTTAAGAGCGCCGAGCGCCAGGACGCCCGCCGTCAGATGGTCCGTGCCATCGACTCACTCATTGCCGCCGACGAGGCCGACGTGCTCAGTCGCGCCAAGTCGCTCATCGTCGCCGTCAAGGCGCCGCTCGCCGAGGTCAAGTCCACGCAGGAAAAGGTACTCGAGCAAAATGCCGACTACCTGTCGCGTGGAGCATTGAAGCAGCTTGAGGACCGCAACAAGCGCGAACTCAACGCGCGCGAGCGTTCGGGTATCATGGAAGCGCTGGCGAGCGCGCGGACGCTCATGCGCGACGTGCTGCTGACACTTCAGGACGAGGCAACCGACGTGGTGAACGAGGACGTGCGCGACACGATCGGTCGGCTTGCCGCCGCGACCAATGTTGCGGGTGCCACCCAGGCGCTCGAGGCGGTTGCGACCGCCGAGCGCAACATCGCCAGAAACGTTACTCCCCAGCTGGCCATCGAGGTCATGCTGTTCGATATCAGGAAGGCACTGAAATGCCGTTAGTCGTACCCATTAAGTTTACCTACGCCTCGCGCGACCTGTGGTTTGACCCGCAGGACCTGGATATCATCGAGGCAGATTACGCTATTTGCTCCACCGAGCGCGGAACCGAGATCGGCCTGGTCACGGCCGATCCCTTTGAGGTGCCGCAAGACGAGATCGGTCAGCCGCTCAAGCCCGTACTGCGCGTGGCGAGCGACATTGACCTGCAGCTTGCCGACGATCTTGCCATCCAGGGCGACGAGGCCATGGTCGATTTCCGCCGTCTGGTCAAAGAGCTCGACCTCGAGATGAAGCCGGTCGGCGTCGAGTACCTGTTTGGCGGCGAGAAGGCCGTGTTCTACTTTGCGGCCGAGGAGCGCGTCGATTTTCGCCAGCTCGTCAAGGACCTGTCCTCGACGCTGCACATTCGCGTCGACATGCGCCAGATCGGCGTGCGCGACGAGACCCGCCTGGTGGGCGGCTATGCCCAGTGCGGACAGGAGCTCTGCTGCACGCGCTTTGGCGGACAGTTTGAGCCCGTCTCGATCCGCATGGCAAAAGAGCAGGACCTACCGCTCAATTCCTCCAAGATCAGCGGCGTGTGCGGCCGCCTGATGTGCTGCCTGCGCTACGAGTTCGAAGCGTACAAGGACTTTAAGAGCCGCGCGCCCAAAAAGAAGACGCTCATCGATACGCCGCTCGGCAAGGCGCGTATTCAGGAATATGACACGCCGCGCGAGCAGCTGGTGCTGCGTCTGGAGAACGGCAAGGTCTTTAAGGTCAACCTGGCCGATATGACCTGCTCGGAGGGCTGCAAGAAGAAGGCCGCCGAGCAGGGCTGCAACTGCCGCCCCGACTGCGTGACGCGTGACGTGCTCGAGCGCATCGAGTCGCCCGAGATGCGCCTGGCGCTCATGGAGCTCGATCGCGAGAACGGCGTCGACGTGGGCGATGGCCTGTCGAGTGCCGACCGTCTGGCCGGCACGTCGATGCCCAAGCGCCGTCGTCGCGATGCCGATTCCGATGCTCGCGCCGGTCAGGGCCAGGGCGAGGGCCGTGGCCGCGGAAAGGGCCGTGGTAAGGCCGAGGCACCCGAGGCCGAGGAGGCCGCTGGCGGCCGTCGCCGCCGCAAGCGTGCGGGCTCTGCCGATGCCGGCGAGGCCGCAGCCGCCGGCAAGAACGGCGCTCGCGAGCGCGAGGTTCAACAGCCCCAGCAGCAGAATCGCGGCGGTGGCATGAATCCCACACGCCGTCGTCGCCGTCATCTGTCGAGCGAGGAGCGCGAGGACGCCTTCCGCGCCGCAGCCGCTCGCGAAGCCGGTGCCGCCCCCAAGGGTGGTTCGGGTTCCGATACGCCTGCCGACAAGGGTGGTAAGCAGCGCAACGATGACGAGCGCGCCCCGCGTCCGCGTCGCCGCCATTCCTCGGGCACGCAGCAAAAGCCCTCGGTGCCCTCCGTGGCCGATCAGGTCTCGGATGGCGAGGTCAAGGTCACACGTCGTCGCCCTGGAGATTGCGGAGGGGCGGCTGCCAAGGCCGCGCGCGGTGCTGCTCGCGACGAACGCGAGTCGCGCGAAGATTGTGGTGGCGAGGGTTCGGCCGACCAGGGCCAGAAGCGCCGTCGCCGTCGTCGTTCCCGCAAGCCGCGTCAAGATGGCGGCGAGGGTTCGACCCCGTCTTCGTCTGCACCACAACCGCCTATCGGCGAATAACGCCCGCGAGCGGATTTAACCTGCCTGACCCCAAACGCGTCGGGGTACCATAGTGCTGAATCAACAACCCTCCCTGCGACCGAACGTAGGGAGGGTTGTGTCTTGAAGAGCCATCTGAACATATTGAGCCGTCTGCAGGGTGCCGGCGCCCTACCGTTTGCGGCCGAATTGCTACCGTTTGCCGAGCGGGCGGCACGCGAGGCGCTCGAGGCATTGTCGCCAACACGATGTGCCGGCTGCGAGCGCGCCGGTACGCTTATTTGCCAAGACTGCCTGGCCGCGCTCACGCTCGTCGACCCACGTCATAGCTGTACCCGATGCGGCGCCCCGTTTGGGGATTTGCTGTGCACTGAGTGTTCGGTCGAGGGCACGTCCTCGGCAATGTCGGAGGCGCTCGACCGCTGCCTGGCGTGCGCCGTCTATGCGCATCCGCTGCCGCGCATCATTAAAGCGTACAAGGACGCGGGCGAGCGATGTCTGGCTCCGTATCTGGCGGAGTTGCTCTACGACACCGCCCTGCATGCCCAGGTCGTAGCGCCCGAACGCTTAGGAGGCGTGCTGTCCGGTGCGGATGCGGTGGTGTTTGTGCCTGCGACGGCGGCAGCGTTTCGGCGGCGTGGTTTCGATCATATGGAGGCTATTGCGCGCCCATTTTGCGAGCTGTCGGGTGTTCCCCTGCTCGATGCTCTCGTCAAGTACGGGCATGGCGACCAGCGCGAACTCGGTCGTGAGGAGCGCCGCGAGCGTGCCCAAGGCATGTACGAGACGGTTGAGGACGTGCACGGCCGCCGCCTGCTGCTTATCGATGACGTTATCACCACGGGTGCGACGATGGCCGCGGCTTCGGCGGAACTCAAGCGCGCCGGTGCTGCGGCAGTCGATGGCCTCGCTATCGCACGCGTTTGGTAGGGGTGGTTTTGTGGCAGTGAAGATTGAGCGGCGCAACGAGCCGACAGACGAACAGCTAGCGGCTTCCGTAATCCTAACAGGCGCCTCGGCGCTACGCATGATGCGCGCCGAGCGCCGGCAGATGGGCTACATAAGCTGGAAGGACCTCGATCCCGATGAAGAGCGCCGTGTGCTGCGCACGTCGTCGCCCTCGACCGAGGACATCTATCTTCCCGACTTGGTGCGGATTGGGGCCGCAAGCGGCGAGGTGCAAGAAGATCTTTGCTTGCTGGTGGGATCTGCGGCGCAGCGCCGCCGCATGCCTGGCGTGGGCTGGTCCGTATGCTCTGGGTTGCCCGCCGGCTCGATTCTAGAGGTGGAACCGGGGGTGTACAGTCTATCTCCCGAGGCCCTTTGTGTTGCCGTCGCCCACGAGGTCGGTTGTATCCAGGCATTTGCCCTGGCCCAGGAGCTGTGCTCTAAGATTTCGCTGAGTGACCGCGGGAAGTATCTGCCTCCCTACACCTCGCCTGTTACGAATAAACTTGCAAAGGACAAGGACCAGCCAGCAGATGTGGGCTACTTTGAGGTTGAGCCGGTGCTGATGCCCGATCGTCTGGCAGATTATCTCGCGGTATGCAAGGGGACCGCGGCCAAACAGCTGCAGCGTCTGTGTCCCTATCTTTCGGAAAACCTGCGCTCACCCATGGAGTGCATCATGCTCGCCCTGTTTTCGCTTCCGTTTTCCTATGGCGGATTTGCCTGCGGTCCCTTTAAGACCGACTACAAGATCGAGTTCGATGACCGCGCGCAGGCAATCTCGGGGATGCCGCATGCAGTTTGCGATGCATATCAGGAGGCGGCCCGGTTTGACCTGGAATACAACGGTGAGCTGGGCCATTCCTCCCGGAGGGGACGTATCCATGATGAAAAACGCAACACGGGCTTGATTACTATGGGAATCGAGGTCGCGACGGTCAACAACGAAATGCTCTGTGACATGGAAGCGATGGAAGCACTCGCATGGCGCATGCACCAGCGTATGCGAAAGCGGTACCGGAATCGTGTCGATGCCCGCAGGAAGAAGCAAGAGGCGTTGCTTAACACGCTGCGGGCGTGTTTTGGGCTTAAGCCGGTCTAATTCGCGTCGAAAATAGGGGGTTAATCATATGCCCTGGCCAAAATATGGCAAATATGAGTACTGTCACTAAATCAGTAACAGCAAAATCAAGGAATTTAGGACTCGGAGGCGGCGTAAAGTAAGAAGATAATAAACAAATGTAGAATAACTAAGCGGTACCGTCAAGATTCTTTCGCAAATTGATCGAGGCGGCCTCGGCCCCGCC
>NZ_QRHU01000014.1:0-42898 GCF_003470945.1 Collinsella sp. AM23-17
CAAGGCGCCACACTGGTCTGCGGAGTGTTCTGAAAACTAAGCCCGGCCCCCGCCGGACAGGTCCACCGCTACTCGCAGAGCAGCTTAGCGATCTGGACGGCGTTGGTTGCCGCGCCCTTACGGATTTGGTCGCCGCAGCACCAGAAGGTGATGCCACGTGCGGCCTCGGGGTTCGAGATGTCGCGGCGTACGCGACCGACCCAAATCAGGTCCTGGTCGGAGGTGTCCATCGGCATGGGGAAGCGATCGTGCGCATCCTCGGCACTCATGTCGTCAACCAGCTTGACGCCGGGAGCGGCAGCCAGCGCAGCACGGGCCTCCTCGACCGTAATATCGCGCTCAAACTCGAGCGTAATGCTCTCGGAGTGCGAGCGCAGCACCGGCACGCGCACGCAGGTGCAATTCACGCGCAGCTCGGGCAGATGCATGATTTTGCGGCCCTCGTTCTGCAGTTTCATCTCCTCGGAGGTAAAGCCCTCCTCCTTGACGCCGCCAATCTGCGGAATCAGGTTGCTCGCGAGCTGGGCGGCAAATGCGCACGGCTCGGGAATCTCCTCGCCACGGCCCAGGGCGGCCAGCTGAGCCTCAAGCTCGGCCATGCCGGGAGCGCCGGCACCCGAAGCCGCCTGATACGTGGACACGATCATACGCTTCACGCCGGCAAGCTGGTGCAGCGGCCAGGTGGGAACCAGGCCGATGATAGTCGCGCAGTTGGGGTTAGCGATAAGGCCGTGATGCCACTTGATGTCGTCAGCATTGATCTCGGGTACGACCAGCGGCACCTCGGGATCCATGCGGAAGGCGTGGCTGTTGTCGACCACGACGGCGCCGCGCTTGACGGCCTCGGGCAGTAGCTCCTTCGCAATATCGTCGCCGGCGGCGCCGAGCACGATGTCGCAGCCCTCAAAGGCCTCGGGGCAAGCCTCCTCAATCACAACCTGCTCGCCGCGGAACTCGACGGTCTTGCCCGCAGAGCGCGCGCTCGCTAGCAGCTTGAGCTTGCCGACCGGAAACTCCTGCTCGTTGAGGCACTCGAGCATCTGGGTGCCCACGGCTCCCGTCGCGCCCAAAATAGCAACCGTGTACTGTTTCATGCTTCCCCCTTTAAAGGCTGTGGCTTTTGCCCGCACGCCGAGCAGGCCGATTATTGTTGCCAGTGTATACAAGAACAGGGCGGGCACGAAACCCGCCCCGTCGAAACGAAACCGAAACGAAACGCCCCGCCGTAGTTTTTGAGGCAAGTCCCAAAAATCTACTGGGATAGCAGCTACTTGTGGAGCGCGGCCGGGGCGGGATCGACCGGCGCAGGAGCCTCCAGATCGGAGACCTTCACAATGCCGTTTTCGTCGGAGAAGGCACGGTAAATGGTCTGGATCGCCAGGTCGAAGTCCTTCTCCTCGACACCGATAATGATGTTGATCTCGTCACAGCTCTGCGAAATCATGCGCACGCTCACGCCGGCCTGGCCGAGCATGCCAAACAGATGGCCCGAGATACCTGCACGACCGCGCAGGTTACGACCGACGGTCGCGATGAGCGCCAGGCCCTCGACAACCTCGATCTCGAGCGGCTCGACCTCCTGCTGGATGTCGCCCACAAGCGAGTACAGCGAATCGTGCACATCCTGCTCCTGCACCACGGCGCCAAAGCGGTCGACACCAGTGGGCATGTGCTCGACGGAAACGTCATAGCGTTCGAAGACCGAAAGCGCACGGCGCATAAAGCCGACACGGGGCTTGGTGCGGTCGCGGGCGACGTTGATGGCGACAAAACCGCGTTTGCCGGTCACGCCGGTAATGATAGGCTCCGCCTCACCCTCGTCAGCCGTCTCGCTAATGATGGTGCCGGGGTCCTGCGGCGCATTGGTGTTCTTGATGACCAGCGGAATGCCTGCCTCGCGCACGGGGAACACGGCCTCCTCGTGCAGGACGCTTGCACCCATGTACGAAAGCTCGCGCAGCTCCTCGTAGGTAACGCGCGCAATGGGCTGAGCCTCGGGAACAATACGCGGATCGGCAGAATAGAAGCCCGAAACGTCGGTCCAGTTCTCGTACAGGTCGGCGCCCAGGCACTTGGCCAGAATCGAGCCGGAAATATCGCCGCCGCCACGGTCGAGCAGCTTGATCTGCCCCTCACGCGTCGCGCCGTAGAAACCGGGCATAACAAAGCCGCCCTGCTGGCCGTACTCCTGCACCAGCTCGGCGGTGCGGTTCATGCTGAGCGTACCGTCATGATGGAACGCCACGACCGTCGCGGCATCCAGGAACGGCAGGCCCAGGTACTCGGCCATCAGGCGAGCGGTAAAGTACTCGCCGCGGCTTACGAGCTCCTCAGTAGAGTAGCCACCGGAGCGAGCACGCTCGGCAAAGGCCGCAAACTCTTCGCGGATGGGATAGGTGAGCCCCAGCTCGTCAGCGATATCAAAATAGCGCTGGCCGATGTCCTCGAGCAGCTCCTCGCACGACACGTGGTACTTGACGTGCGCGTTGACCAAGTAGAGCAGATCGGTCACCTTGGTGTCGCCCTTAAAACGGCGACCGCAGGCAGAAACCACCACAAAACGGCGGGCCGGATCGGCATCGACGATGGCCTTGATCTTCTTAAAGTGTTCGGCGTCGGCGACCGACGAGCCGCCAAACTTGGCAATCTTAATCATGGGCTGGAGGTTACCTTTCTAAAAAGCCTCTGCGAACCTATTTTGCGCGCTCTGATACCATGGTTTCACCGATTGGG
Source organism: Collinsella sp. AM23-17 (assembly GCF_003470945.1). Classification (NCBI taxonomy): domain Bacteria; kingdom Bacillati; phylum Actinomycetota; class Coriobacteriia; order Coriobacteriales; family Coriobacteriaceae; genus Collinsella; species Collinsella sp. AM23-17. Next base: position 2,734 of record NZ_QRHU01000014.1, read on the forward strand.
ACCAAGGCATCCGAGGAGCAGTGTTATATGGGAACTTATCATAGTACACGAGGACGCACTTTATCGTGCTCAAGTAAGGTGGCAATCCGTACCGGCATCGCTCCCGACGGGGGTTTGTTCGTCTCGGACGAGCTGGGCACCCAGCAGCTCGATATCAGCTCGCTTGCAGATAAATCGTACTTTGAAATCGCTCAAGATGTGTTGGGAATGTTACTGAATGATTACACGGCCGAAGAAATTTCTGCCTGTGTGAGTGAGGCATACCGCGACACATTTGCAAGCGAAGAGGTCACGCCGCTCGTCAAACTCGACGCCGCACCGGGCGTCGACGCCCCTCAGACCTATGTGATGGAGCTCTTTGGCGGCCCCACGAGCGCCTTTAAGGACGTCGCCCTGCAGATGCTCCCCCGCCTTATGGCCCGCACCTCCGCCAAGGACGGCGGCGCCGAGCGCATCATGATCGTCACCGCCACGTCAGGCGACACGGGCAAGGCCGCACTCGCCGGCTTTGCCGGCGCCCCGGGCACGGGCATTACCGTCTTTTATCCCGAGGGCAAGGTCAGCCGCGTGCAGAATCTGCAGATGTCCACGCAGGAGGGCGATAACGTCGCCGTCTGCGGCATCCGCGGCAACTTCGACGATGCCCAGAGTGCCATCAAGCGCATCTTTGCCGATAAGGAGCTTGCCGAGCGCCTGGAAGCCGCCGGCACTGTGCTTTCGAGCGCCAACTCCATCAACGTCGGCCGCCTGGTGCCGCAGGTCGTCTACTACTTTGCCGCCTATGCGCAACTGCTACGCGCCGGCGCTATCGAGGCTGGCGACGCCGTAGAGTTCTGCGTGCCCACCGGCAACTTTGGCGATATCTTGGCCGGCTACTACGCCAAGCGCATGGGTCTGCCCGTCGCCAAGCTCGTCGTGGCGAGCGACAAGAACAACGTGCTTGCCGACTTCCTGACCACCGGCGTTTACGACCGTAACCGCCCGTTCTTCACGACCATCTCGCCGTCGATGGACATCCTCATCAGCTCCAACCTGGAGCGCATGCTCTACTTCCTGTCCGACGGCGACTGCGAGCTCGTTGCCGGCCTTATGGATCAGCTTGCCCAGACCGGCCGCTACGAGGTGCCCGCCGAGCTGCTGGCCAAGATCCAGAGCGTGTTTGGCTGCGGCTGGGCCAGCGAGGACGAGGTCCGCGCTGCCATCAAGAGCTGCTGGGACGCCAACGGCTACGTGATCGACCCGCACACCGCTTGCGGCTATCACGTCTTTGAGCAGGTCGCTTCCGCCGAGGGCGCCAAGGCCCGCGTGCTGCTTTCGACCGCCAGCCCCTACAAGTTCCCGCGCGCCTGCTGCGACGCCCTGGGGCTCGACGTTCCCGAGGATGATTTTGAGGCTATGCGTGTGCTCGAGCAGGCCACCAACACGGTCGCCCCGACCCAGCTCGCCGAACTCGAATCCAAACCCGTCCGCTTCGAAGACGTCTGCGACGTCGATGAGATGGCAAGCTACGTCGAGTCTGCAGCAAAAAAGATGGCTACTAACTAAACCCCTTATTAAGCGCCGGCGAAAGCCGGCGCACCTTCTTTCATCAGATAACCCCCGGGATGATGACGAACGCGCACAGCGTGCCTGGCTGTTTAGTTCGTCGCGAGTTCCGCACGCAAAGGAAAGCACTTAATGTGCTTTCCGTCTTGCGCAGGACTGCCCGAGCAGCGAACTAAACAGCCAGGCACGCCAGGAGGACTCACATGATCAAAATCACCGTCCCAGCAACGAGCGCCAACCTAGGCATCGGCTACGATACCCTCGGCATGGCCGTCAGCCTCTACTCGCACTTCACCTTCGAGCGCGCCGACAAGCTCACCATCACCGGATGCCCCGAAGAGTTCCAAAACGAGAACAACCTGGTCTACGTGAGCTTTGTCGATGCTCTGGCCGCCTGGAGCGAGCCGGCCTTTCCCGTCGCTATCGACATTCAGACCGACGTGCCCGTCGCTCGCGGCCTGGGTTCCAGCTCCACCTGCGTCGTCGCCGGCATCATGGCGGCCGCCGCGCTGACAGGCCACACCGTCGACCGCGCCGAGCTCGTCCGCATCGCCACCGAGGTCGAGGGCCATCCCGATAACGTCGCCCCCGCTATCCTGGGCGGCGCCGTCTGCTCCTTTACGCCGACCGACTCGCTGCCCCAGTGCCTGCGCTACGAGGTGAGCGATCGCTTGCGTTTTATTACCGTGATTCCGCCCTACGAGGTGCATACGAGCGAGGCGCGCAAGGTCGTGCCGCAGGAGATTCCGCTCTCCACCGCCGTATGGCAAATGGGCCGCATCGCCGGCATGACGCGCGGTTTGGAGACTGGTGACCTAGACCTGATTGCCGCCGCTAATGACGACCGCATCCAGGAGCCCTATCGCCGCCGCCTCATCCCCGACTACAACGCCGTGCGCGACACCTGCCTTAACGGCGGCGCCAAGACCATCTGGATCAGTGGCTCCGGCTCGACCCTCATGGCCGTAACTGATGACACCATCGTGGCAAAGTTCCTGCAGGTCAAGCTGCGTGAGCAGTTCCCCAAGTGTGACACGCATATTCTGACGTGCGACACGGAAGGCGCCCAGATCGAATACCTGTAGCGCCCTGCTTCATTGCTCTCACCGGTCCCCTTGGGGCTTCCCCTGAAAACGTCCTCGATCATGAATTGCCCCGTCGTGCGCTTCGCGCGACGGGGCAATTCGATCTGCGGATTGTTTTCAGGGGAAGCCCCAAGGGGACCTGCGCGGCCTCGTCAGGATAATCGCATTCGCTGATTTAATCTTGTGCTCCTACGGAGCTACGGACGAGGGGCCTTCGCGCTGCGGAATGATTTTGAGGGGAACACCCCGACCATCCCTGCGTTTACCTTGCTGAGAATGTCTACAGGAACCCACGCTTTGAAGGGGCGCTGGGCAGATAGGGGCTTTTTAGGTTACATAATAAACTGTTTATCTATGCTACTATTTAACTAGGCATCGCAGTATGGAGGTGGTCAAAGTGTTACGCACACTCAAAGCTTCGTTTTTCCTCTCGATACTTTTGATATTACCGATATGTTTCTCGTTTAGCCCTTCGACTGCTTATGCTGCAGAAAGCGATGCTGTCGCAATTTCTGGCGCAACCCAAGATTTTGATTTAACGAAAGGTCCCGAGCAGTCTCATCAAATCAAGCTTAAGGATGGGACCGTTGCAGTAATAGGAATTAAAAAAACCAATGAGCCCAGCCTGATATGGGACAGTTACTACAACAATGCTTCTGGAACTTGGACTATCTATTACAACAGTCCTTTTATTTATCGCGAATTCAAGATCAAGATTGCGAACTCGCTCATTACCAGCGCTTGGGGACAAAACTATACGACTATCGGCTGTACGGTAACAAACGAGTCCTTTATATGGAACTCGAAACAGGCGACATATCGACTCAACTATGAATCGATGGGGATGGCGTCCGGTATCGCCGTGTTGCAAGCAACCATGGAAGGCAGCACGCTCCACACCTATGCAAACTAGACTCACATCAATTGAGGAAGTTCGATGACCCCTATTCCTGCACACTCAGACATTACAATCGCTCTCGTTTTGATTCTCATCGGAGTGGTTATTTGGCGTATCTGCAAATGGTTTAAAAACAAGAAATAGTTGATAAAACGTATACATCATTTATGCGATGCTTGGGGCCGTTAAGTCGGCCCCTATTTCTATAGCTTTTCAAGCAGCAGTCAGCCCATTTGGAAGTCGCAATGCCATTCATACGATTTCGGCCCTTTAAACCGCTTTCTATTGGTAGGGACTCTTGCTGGTAAGGAGCGCTTACTAGATACAAACCTTGGCAATATATTGGGTTAGGCTGCGCTGGTTTCTTTGTATTCGAAGACTGGCTCTAGGAGGTCTTCGATGTTGCAGTGTAGGGCTTTCGCCATATCCCTTACGGTTGTTACCGATGCTTCGTTGATGCTTCTCTGGCGTTGTTCGTACATTTGGATCGAGCGGAGCGATACGCCCGATTCGTATGCCAAGTCTTGCTGGGTTTTCTTGAGCCTCTTTCTTGCTAGCGCCAGTTTGGTTTGACGAGGTGTTTTCTTCGCCATATCGCAAACAAGACGCGCTACGCGTTCTTCCGAGGCTTCGTGCCAGGGGTAGTACAGGCTGCGCAGCACATCAAACGGAACGACATGCAACAGGTCTTCAAAAGAAACCCCTAGACGCCACTGCAGATACGCCAATATCCAGCCCGTCCAGTATTCCGGTGTCTTCTCAAATCGATAGGTCCGATCTGGCATCGACCCCGCCTGGTAGCCAGACCTTTCGGCAATAAGCGCGAATAGCTCAACGCCCGATTTTCCCGATACGACCCATGCGTTTCCACGTTCAAACTCACGAGCCACGCCGCTCAAACAAAAGAGTTCAGCGACTTCGGATCCTTCTGCTCCATAGTCGTTTACGGCGTAGTCAAAGCAGTCGCCAAGGTTGTTCATTGCGTCCTCGAGATAACAGACGGGATATGTCCTACTCGGCCCACAATCCATTAACTCTGGGATCATTTAATCAACCTTCCCCGCCATTAAATCCTTAATGTAGACACCCTCAGGGTCGAACCCGTTTATGGTGTCCAAGTACTTACGCCGCGCGTTCTGCTCTCGCTCAAAACGCCTGGGATAGTACTCGGAACCAATTGACATCACCTCAGTGATAGTTTACCAATAACTATCACTGAGGTGATATAGATAGGAGCTTTTGGTGAGCTAAAGCCTGATTAGAGGCAGGCCTCGGCGATGCGGCGCTTGAGTTCGTCGATGCCGGTGCCGGTCTGGGAGCTTGTGATGATCACGTTCTCGGCCGGGACGTTGAGCTGCTTCTTGATGGCCGCTGCCTGACGGGCCTGCTGGGTGCGGCTGAGCTTGTCGGCCTTGGTGAGGCAGACGATAAAGTTGAACTCGTTGCCCTGTAGGTAGTCAATCATGTCGTGGTCGAGCTTGCTGGGGTCGTGACGAATGTCCACCAGCGAGACGACCAAGTTAAAGCTGCGCTCGGAGTCGAAAAAGTCGCCGATAAGCTCGGCCCAGCGGTCGCGCTCGGCCTTGGAGCGACGGGCAAAACCGTAGCCCGGCAGGTCGACAAAGTGCACGTCATCGGCTTCGAAGAAGTTGATGTTGCTCGTCTTGCCCGGCGTACTCGAAACCTTGACCAGGTTCTTGCGGCCAAAGAGCTTGTTCATAATCGACGACTTGCCCACGTTGGAGCGGCCCACAAAGCTCACCTCGGGACAGGTGGACTCGGGAATCTGCGAAACCTTGCCATAGCTGGCGACGAACTTGGCAAGCTGATAGTTAATGGAATCGGCCATGGATACTCCTTGGTCGTAGGTTCTTACAATATGGATGCACGATTACGCAGCGGCAATGCGGCGGACGATATCGAGCGTAATGTCACTCGCCGTGCGGGCATACTCGTCCAGATCGAACTCGCGCTCGCAAAACGCGTCATACGCTTCATCACAATTATCGCTGATAGCACGCAGCACCAGACAATCGACACCGTTCTTGGCTGCAATATGCGCGATTGCCGCACCTTCCATCTCGACACAATCGGCATGCGTCGCCTCGATGGCGGCAGTGCGCATGGCATCACCCGTCACAAAGCGGTCGCCCGTAGCGATGGTGCCGTTCAGGAACTGTTTGGGGTCTTTCTCCGCAACTTCCGCATCCAACAATGCGTCCACAAACCCATGCTCGACAAGCACGGCGGTTGCAATATCAACCAGAGCCGGTGTCGAGGCAAATTCCTCAAGCTCCGGCGCCGACTCGGCGATGAGCGCCGTATCGGTATCCAGGTAGCGCAGACACCCGCCTATAACCACGTCGTTGATGTGGAGCTTGGGGTTCAGGCCGCCCGCAATGCCCGAGAACACAACGGCCTGCGGAGCATATTTGCTGATGAGATGCTGCGTTGCGGCAGCGGCATTAACGGTACCCATACCTGCCGTCGTTGCGACCACGGTCAAACCGTCAAGCTCACCGCTTACAACGGTCAAGCCCGCCTCTTGCGACATGTGAGCGCCGTTCAGTTCTTCTTTAATCTGCGCAACCTCTTTTTCGAGCGCACCGATGATTGCGATGGTAGGCACACCATCCCCCAAACCTGTGAAACTGCTTATCCACGGTATGGTACCAGCATTTTGGCTCATCCGCGCAATACGAAGCCGTTAGACCAGCGCGGCACGCGTATCGTAGAGGGCTCTGGCAATGGCGGCTACAACCTCACTCGAATGGTCACTCCATGGCATCGATGTCATGATGCTCATAACGTAAGTGTCGCCGTTGACATCGATGAGACCCGCATCGCACGTCGCGTTGCAACCTGCCTCGCTGATCCAACCAGCCTTGTTGAGCACCAGAACCTGCTCGTCCGCAATGCCGTCACGGATAAACGATCGGGTCGTGGAGGCCAGAAGGCCCGACAGCCATTGCGATGTTTCGGTATCGCAGCTCAAATACTCGCTCATCTCGTGCCACAGCTTGGCTGAGGTGCGCGGGCAATAGGTGGGAAAATCACTCATCGGATCGAGCGCGGTATCGCAATCGATGCCAAGACTGACAATCCAATTCTCGTAACCGACACGGTCAAACGCCGCGCGTAACGCAATAAACGAATCGTTGTCCGAATTAACGACCGCGGCCTCGATCAGGTCGCGCACCGTCTGCCAGCCCATGTTGTAGCCACCATAGGTGCCAAGAGAATCATCGAGTGAGACCTGGCCCGTCTCGACCAGCGACTCGCAGATGTAGAGTACATAGAGCGCCTTATAACTGCTCGCACCGTACACCTCGGCGTCCGCGTTATACGTCACGCCCTTGCCGCTCGACAGATCGTAAAACACCACGCCCACATCGCCCAATTCCTGGGCCTGATCAAGGGCATCTTGGAGCGCGGCGAGGCTCTCATCCTCCAGGGCGGGGATCTGGTCTTCAGCCAGTGAGAAGGTCTGCACGGTATCGCCTGAGGGAATATCGTTAAAGTCCGCCTTCGAAAGCCTCATCTTGAGGCTCGCTGTCGACAGGGTTTGACTTGCGGTGGCTTTAGATTCAGAGACCTTTTTGTTTTGCATCTGTACCGTTGACGCATCTGGGTGCGCCATTCGCTCCGACGCGTAGGTTTTGGCGGTAATTCCGAGGATAATAACCGCCAACGTTAGCATCCCAATGGCGGCAATCTTCACCCCGCGGATGCGAGCGTCTGCAAGGCCACGCGAAGACGTGCCCTTCGTCTCATATCTGCTGCCATGTTGCGGCACATACTCGTCCCGCGATGCGCCCTTTCGCACGTGGTCTCCTGACTGCTACCATTCATATACGAGCAGCATAATACCGAGCAGGCATTTCTTACCGAAGACATTCAATCGCGTTTAAGGTGTCTCTAAACAAAATACAGGCGTATCTATGCAAAAACACCGATTCTGTTGCGCATCTCCGCCCAAAACGCAGTTGCGGTGAAATAGTTCCTGTTTGGGCGGTATTAGCCGATAAACAGGAACTATTCCACCGCAACTTGACGGGGCTCTTTAGCAATCAACTAGGTGCCCGGGGGCACTCATTTAAGTCTGTCCCCAATGAGTGCTGCTAGCCGATGGCGTTTTTGAGTTCCGCACGGCGCTTTTTCATGCCCGTCATGACTGCGTTGCGCAGCTCGGGCATGCGCGCGGTATCCATCTGAGGCACGCCCTCAAGCTTATAGGGAATCCCCAGCTGCTCATACTTGACGATGCCCATCGTGTGATACGGCAGCATCTCCAGGCCGACCACGTTATGCCACGGGGCGATCAGACGACCGAGCGCCTCGCACTCCTCCACCGTGTCGGTAATGCCCGGCACCACCACGTGACGGATAACGACCTTGATCTTGCGACGCGCGAGCTCATCACCAAACGCCAGAATGCGTGCGGGATCGCAACCGGTCAGCTTCTTATGCTCGACGGGATCGGCGTGCTTAATGTCGAGCAGCACCATATCGGTCTCGTTGAGCACAGCATCGAACTTCTCGGGGTGGTTGGGGTCAAACGCATATCCGCAGCTGTCAAGGCAGGTATGCACGCGACCATCGGGGTTGTTGTGCATGGCGCGGAATAGGTCGGCCAAAAACTCGGGCTGCAGGAGCGGCTCACCGCCGGACACTGTAATACCACCGCTGCGGTAAAACTCATGGTTGCTCTGGAACTCGTCCATCAGGTGCTCGACGGTCACCATGGTGCCGCCGTTAACCGACCAGGTATCGGGGTTGTGGCAATACGCACAGCGCATGGGGCAGCCCTGAACAAACACCACAAAGCGGATGCCGGGTCCATCGACCGTTCCCATCGTCTCAATCGAATGCACGCGGCCCAGGGCAAACGCGGAGTCCTCAGGACGAGCGTCCACACCCTCGAGCGTCATCTCAGCCATTCCCGCTACCTTGCCTCTCATTGGTTTTAGCTACATAAATGCCAGAGTCATTCTAGCCTATATGCTTGATGGCGAAACGGTTTAGCGGTCAATTGGATTGTCCTATTTGGCCCCATGCAAAAGCGGCAGGAAGGTTGTCGCAACCCGCCCGCCGCCGAGGCAATAGAAATCGATAGACGCCAGGCGTTACGCCTTGAGCGTGAGCACCGCGCCAAAGGCGGTCGGGCCGCAATGGCTCGAGATGACGCCGCCGACCTGAGTCCAGGTAACGTCCTTAAAGCCCAGGTCGTGCGCATAGACTTCCATGTCGTCGCGCAGCTCCTCGGAAAGGCCTACCGAATACGCCAGGCCAATGTGCGAGTAGTCAATCTCGCCCTTCGCAACCATGTGGTCGATAAAGGCGCGGGCGCACTTGAGCATAGAGCCGCGGAACTTCTTGGTTGCCACGAACTTACCGCCCGTTACCTCAATGCAGGGCTTAATCTTGAGCAGGTGGGCGCCAAGGAATGCCACGTTGGACAGACGACCGCCCGCCTTAAGAAAGGCCAGATCGGTGGGAACAAAGCCCAGCAGCACGCGGTCCATGACGGAGTTCGTAAATGCAAAGATCTCGTCGACGGTGGCATCGGGGTGAGCCTCGATATATTTGGCGGTCTCGACGGCAACGAGCGACTGGCCCACCGAGACAAAACGCGTATCCATGGAGAATACGTAGTCGCGGCCCTTAGCCGCAATCTTGGAGGACTGATGTGAGCAGGTCGTGGCCTCGGAATACGCGAGATGCAGAATAGTCGCGTCGGGCTGCTCGGCATGGATACGGTCATACACGTGAGCAAAATCCGCAGGCGCGCAGCCACTCGTCTTAGGCATAACACCGAGCTCGTTGCAGCGCGAGTAAATCTCGAGCGGATCGATTGAACCATCTTCAACGGTCTCGTCACCAACTGTGACGTGCATGGGCACGCGCACGATGCCGTAGCGCTCGCAGAGCTCCGGCGTCACATCCGACCCAGACTCAACCACGATTACGTACTTGCCCATTATTATCACGACCCATCTCGACATTGGCTTTTCAATACATGGCACGCGCCGCCGCACTGTTGCACAACGGCGGCAGAGCGCCAAAGAGACGCCGCCCCTTGCACACAACAAAGGACAGCGTCTCCCTGGAAAACTCCGTGCTTATTTAGGATTCTACACGGTTTGCAACAATGTGTTACTTACTCCGCAAACGGTAGCTATACACGATAAACGGTAGTTCGCTGCGGCAACTGCGACACATTCCGCCCGGCAAGTCCAATCGTGCTCCACGCACGGTTAATGCGCGAGGCGGTAGAAATCCATCGACGCCGCACCCTCGGCATGCAACCCCATCGCCGAAACCGCCGGCGAATAGGTACGGCTCGTAAGTGCTGCCTCGCCGCCGTTGGCAAAAATCTCGACCATCGTAGTGTCCGAAAGCACGCGCAGGTCGCGAAGCTCGCTGAGCTCAATCGACCTCCGGTCTCGCCCATAGCCTTCATTACCCATATCGAGGGTAAGCATCCCCTCCGCATAACGCACAAAGACACCCTTGCGGATTTCGAGCTCGACCATCTTGGCGCCCTCACAGGAAACCACAAGATCAAACAGGCGGCCCGGCTCCTCGACTGTCTCTCCGCCTACAGCACGAACGCAGCCGCCGCGCATCCTCTCAATCTCGTGCGCCGGCTGCTGGCAGAGCTTACCATCGCGCATGCTCAGCTCTCGCGGCACCGTCAACGCGCACTGCCACCCGCGCGCCACCGTCGGGTTTTCCGCCGTCGCATCGGGGCAACCCGACCATCCGATCATCAATCGCCGGCCTGCAGCATCCTCAAAGGACTGCGGAGCATAGAAATCAAAACCGGCATCGACCATCGGGGGCATGCCCTGCCCGACGATTTTAAAGCTCGGCGCCTCCCAATCGGCCTCGATGGGAAACCACACGCACTGATGCGGATTGCGGTAACGCCAACCATCGGCAGGCACACCCTGCGGACAGCAAACGAGAATAAGCTCGCCATCGAGCTCAAACAGATCGGGGCACTCCCACATAAAGCCAAACTTCTCGCCCAACTCAATGCGCGTCGCATAGCTCCAGTCCTCAAGATTGCGCGAGGTATAGACAAGCACGCAGCCACGGTCGTCTTTCGTACGAGCGCCCAGAACCATGTAGTAGATACCATCGTGCTCAAGGATCTTGGGGTCGCGCACGTGCGTACCGATATCGTCGGGGTAATCGACCGGTCCAACAGCTATGCGCTTCTCGCCCAATTCGTCGGGGTTCTCCGCAACCATATGAATCTGGTTTTGCTCACGACCCGTCAACACGTAGTCGTAATCATCGCGATCAAAATGCTTGACGTTGCCGGTATAGAAGTAGTGAATCTTGCCATCACGTACAAAGGCAGAACCAGAATACGCTCCGTTCGAATCCAAATCGGAATCGGGGAACAGCGCGGGGCCGCGATTCTCGTACGTCACAAAATCCTTTGTCGTCAGATGGTTCCAAAGCACTGGACCGCCATGCGCAGCATCGAACGGATCGTATTGATGATAGATGTGATACGTATCACCAATCTGAACCAAACCGTTGGGGTCGTTGAGCCAGCCAAGCTCAGGCTCCACATGGAACAGGAGCCTATCGGGGTCGGACGCGATGCGACCCGCCGTCTCATCCTGTCCGGCACGCCACTGCTCATAGTCCGCGCGTGTCACCTTATTTTTTTGATTAAACATCGCCGTTGACTTTCTCGTCTATGGGGAAGGACGCTCGACTCACACGAGTCGAACGCCCTTCCTCAAATGGACTTATCCTCAGATTACACTGAACGGCTCAACTAGAAGCTAACGTCGAAGCCAGCGCCAGCGCCCTCTTCATCGGTGGTCGGCACGCCCTTTGCCTTGTTGTAGGCAAAGATCAAGACGATTGGCACGATAAAGGCGATGAGATTGCCAGCCACATACCACACGAGGGTCTCGGGCGTGACGATGAGCAGGCCAAGCACGCCGGTCAGACCCTGACCGATAGCGCGCACCTCAAAGAGCTTGACGAAGGCACCGCCGCAGCCTGCACCGATGCATGCGCAGATGAACGGAATGATCGAATAGCGCATGTTTGCAGCAAAGATAGCGGGCTCGGAGATTCCGACCAGCGTCGGGATAAAGGACGACATGCAGATGTTGCGCTCTTTGGAGTGCTTCTTGTGAATGAGGTACATACCGATGGCGCCGCCGCCCTGGGCGATGATGGAAACCGACCAGATGGCCTGGATGTAGTTGAAGCCAGTCGTGGCAACAAGGTTTGCCTCGATACCCTGGATGAACTGATGCGTACCGGTAACGACGAGCGGCTGCAGGAACGCGGCGAAGACAAAGGCACCAAAGACGCCCATCCTGTTGTACAGGATATCGATTACGCCGGCGAGGACGTCACCGATCAGGTTACCGAGCGGGCCGAACACGGTGAACAGGGCGACGTTAGCAAGAATCAGGGTAACGGTCGGGACAAAGACGAACGAAACGACCTCGGGGATGTACTTCTGGGCAATCTTTTCGACCTTGGCCATAAACCAGGCGGTCAGAATTGCAGGGAACACGCCGCCCTGGAAAGCAACCATGGGAATGGAGAGCGGACCAAAGTTCCAGTACTCAGCACCCGTCGGGTCCATAACGAACGTGTTGCGGTTCATAAGGCTCGGGTGAACCATGACGATACCGACGAGGATGCCCAGGATCGGGTTACCGCCAAAACGCTTGACTGCGCTGTACATAACCAGGACAGGCAGGTAGTCGAACGTGGTGGCGATAATGGCAAAGAAGCTTGCGAGGTTCTTGAGGAACTCGCTGTGATCGGCGAGGCCGCCCTCCATGCCAAAGAGGCCGTTGGCAACGATCAGCGACTTAAGGCCGATGATGATTGCAGCGCCGACGAAGGCGGGAATGATGGGGATAAAGATGTCCGAGAATACCTTGAGGACCGAGAAGAACTTGCCCTTCTTGTCCGCCTCGGCGCCCTTGACCTCGGAAGCGCTGATCTCCTTAACGCCCGTCAGAGCCATAAACTCATCGTAAACCTTGTTGACGGTACCGGTGCCGAAGATGATCATGAGCTGGCCGCTGTTGTACAGCACGCCCTTGACGCCATCGATGTTCTCGAGCTCGGCCTTGTTGTATTTGCTCGTATCCTTGAGCACCAGACGCAGACGGGTCACGCAATGCGTGGCGCCCTCGATGTTCTCCAGTCCGCCGACGTTGTCGACGACTTGCTGGGACACTGCCTTGTAGTCCATGTTCCTCTCCATTCCTTTTCTAAATCATAAAACGGTTCGTTGCCGCTACAGAGACGCGATCGTTGCGTTTGCGCACTTGAGCGCACCGTCGGTGACGGTAAGCGCCACACCCTGGCCCTGCTTGTTGCAGAAGCGAGCGTTGAGCGCAACGTCATCGACAAAGATGGTCGCGATGTCGTCGTCGACGACCAGACGCACATGGTGAGTGCCCTCGCCCTTAAAGAACAACGGACGCTCGAGGCCCATGTTGTTGACCTGGAACCACGGGTACTGGGGAGCCGGCGTGAACTCGAGCTTGCCCTCGCGCAGGTTGGCGCGGAACTCATAGGCAAGACCGGTCTCGGCGTCCTCGGCGAACTTGACCGAGAAGCCGGCAGCGTTACCGCCGAGCTCAATGTCGGCATCGAGCAAGTAGGTGGAGCCGGCATCTGCGGCGAGCACCTGCTCGACCTTGCCCGACTCGCAGGAAAGCTCAAAGGTCTCGACTGCCTTAGCCTCGCCAAAGGCGCCAAGCATGCTGTCGGGGAGCTTGGTGCCGAGCGTTCCGTCGGCACGCTGAACGATCTCGAGGGGCATAAAGGTGCCACCCCATAGGTAAGAGCTGGGGTCGCCGCCCTCGTCACGCGTAGGAACCCAACCAAAGAGAACGCGACGCTCGCCATCGAATGCGGTGCGAGCGGCGTAGTACGCGCGGCCGTCGAAGGAGTCGTCAGCGGGGGTAATCCAAGGACCGTTGATGGACTTGGACATGCGGTAACGGGTCTTGTTGCCGTCGCTGTACTCGGAAAAGACGAGGTACCACCAGTCGCCCATCTTAAAGAGATCAGGCATCTCAAACATGGTGTACAGGCCCGGGTTCCACCAGTCGCCCTGGAACTCCCAGTTGGTCAGATCCTTGGAGGTGAACTTGACCAGGCGGCCGGTCATCAGACGCTTGTCCTCGCCCACACGCGTGCCGAGGATGAGCATGTACTCTTCGTTCTCCTCATCCCAAAGCACAAAGGGATCGCGCCAGTTGCGGTCATCGTAACCCTCCTGGGGCGGAAGCAGCGTCTCGGCGATGTTCTTCTCCCACTTGACGGCGTCGTCGCTCGTTGCGTGAAGAAGAACCTGCTTCATCAAACGTGCGCGGACCTTATCGCGATTGCAACCAGTGTAGAGCGCATGGTACTTGTCGCCCACCTTAAACACCGTGCCGGCATAAATGTACTGGTCGACTTCCTCGTCGCCGCCGCGCTCAAGGCTCTCGCCAAAGTCCTTGTAGTTGACGAAATCCTTGGTCGTAGCGAGTGCCCAGCCAAACGGCTCTCCGAAAGGTTCGGGGTTACGCGTGTCACGCTGATGATAGAGATAGAACGTGCCGTCCTCGCCGTACGGCATGATGTCGCCTACCCAAATTCCCTCAGGCTGGTAATACACCTTGTGCATCCGAGACTTCCTTTCCACGACATACTAACTCGGTACAATGGCAAGATATGTCAATCGTTTTCATATGTCAAACGTTTTCATACCAATACGTCTTTTCGCAGTTCCAGTCGTCGGTAAACGGTTGACATATGCCGGCGAACGGTCATCAGAGGCGTTTGAGGAATTCTTTTGGCACGGGATGAACTACGCGGTTTTGCCCTCAATGAGTTCAACGGGGAGCTTGATATTCGATTCGGGATTATCGCCGTTAATAAGAGCGATGATGGATTGCGCCGCGAGCTCTCCGATGCGATCGATATCTTGACGTACGGTTGTTAAGTCAGGCATAAACGTCATAGTTCGGCGGGCACCATCCGCGCCCACGACCTTAATATCGTCTGGAGCGCTCAAGCCGCGCTGCTTCATCACATTGAGACAGATGGCCGCCATCGTATCGTCTCCCGCAAAGATGCCGTCAATATCGGGGTTCTCATCGAGGATCTTCGCAACGACCGCGCCCTTTTCGTCGTCGGGCTTAACGAACTCAACCTCACGGACAAGCGCGGACAAACCGGCCTGCTCAACAACATCGAGGTAGGCATCGGTACGCTTATTGGCAGGCATGCGCATGCGGCTATTGCTGCGCAGGCACAGGATACGCCTGCAGCCGTCATCAATCAGACGGCGCGTGGCGAGCTCGCCAATGCCATAGCTGTCACTTGCAATCTGGACAGAGCCCTCGCCAAGATCGCAGTCGATGCCAACCAGGCTCAAGCCCATCTCGGCATATGCCTCGGCACCGATATTGAGGGAGTTGACGATGACGCCGTCGACCATATTGCGGCGGAGCATGTCAATATAGGAACGCTCAAGATCGGGTCGATTGGCGCTGTTGCACAGCAACATCTTAAAGCCGTTTTCCGCTAACGTGCGCTCGACCGCCTGCACAACCTGAGCATGGAACGGGCTGCTCACAAAGGGAACGATCATACCGATAAGATTCAGGCGACCGTTGAGCATGGCACGGGCGATATCGTTGGGCGTATAGTTGATGCGCTCCATCGCCGCATGGACTTTATCGCGGGTTTCCTGGCTAATGTAGCCGCGGTTATTAAGCACGCGAGATACCGTAGTAGGCGAAACCCCCGCCACCGCTGCAACTTCCTTGATGCCAGGCTTAGCCGTATCCTTAGAACGGGCACTCTCGTGAGCCATAGCACCCTCCCCCATCAACATGTCATACGTTTACATACGAACAAAGCATACCCCAACAACAGCGGGAAGACGGTAACAGCACAAGTAAGTAAACGACTCATCCAAATAATTAGGAGAGTTCCGCCTAAAGGGTGACTACACAGGACCCCCGCCGGGGCTGTTTGGGCTACCTCCCAAAACATCCCGCAGGACGCAAAGAGGCTCGCCGCACGAAGTGCGCAGCGAGCCTCTTTGCATGTCCGAGGACGTTTTGGGAGGTAGCCCAAACAGCCCCGGCGATCCTGCGGGAGTTGAGCCCCTTTAGAACTTGTTGTGGAAGGTACGCGAAATGACCTCGTCCTGCTGCTCCTTGGTGAGCGTGTGGAAGTTCACGGCATAGCCGGAAACGCGGATGGTCAGCTGCGGGTACTTCTCGGGGTGAGCCTGAGCATCGAGCAGCGTCTCACGGTTGAAGACGTTGATGTTCAGGTGGTGGCCACCCTTCTCGGCGTAAGCGTCGAGCATATGGACCAGGTTATCAGCCTGAGTCTCGGAAACTTCAGAAACCTTCATAATGTGTCTCCTTCGATTGATAGGCGCCGGCCGAACCGGCGCGCTAATCAGTAATCGTTATTGTTAGTATAGCACTAACAATAGTTACTCGCCCAGCTGATCAAGGTCGATATCGCCAAAGAACACCTGGTCCTCCTTGCCGAGCGCACCCGGGATGATGGAGAAGGTGTTGGAGATGCCGTCCTGAGCATCGCGGAACGGGAGCTTGGAAACCGAAGACAGCGAAGCGATGGCGCCGTGGCTATCGCGCTTGTGCATGGGGTTAGCACCCGGGGCGAAGGGCTGGCCAGCCTTGCGGCCATCAGGCGTAGAACCGGTCTTCTTGCCGTACACGACGTTGGAGGTGATGGTCAGAACCGAGGTCGTGGGCACGGAGTTGCGGTAGGTGTCGTTCATGCGGATGTACTCCATGAACTGGTGCACAACGTCGTGAGCGATCTGGTCGACGCGGTCGTCGTCGTTACCGTACTTGGGGAACTCGCCCTCGGTCTCGAAGTCGACAATGATGCCGTTCTCGTCGCGGACGGGGTGGACCTTGGCGTACTTGATGGCGGACAGGGAGTCAGCCACGACGGAAAGGCCAGCAATGCCCGTAGCGAACCAGCGGTGCACGTGCTTGTCGTGCAGAGCCATCTGGATGCGCTCGTAGCAATACTTGTCGTGCATGTAGTGGATGATGTTCAGCGAGTTGACGTACACGCCAGCGAGCCACTTCATCATGTCGTTGTACTTGGCCACAACGTCGTCGTAATCGAGCGTATCGCCCTCGACGGCGCGATACTTGGGGCCGACCTGCTTCTTGGAGACCTCGTCAACACCGCCGTTGAGTGCGTACAGCAGGCACTTGGCCAGGTTGGCGCGGGCGCCGAAGAACTGCATCTCCTTGCCGATGCGCATGGAGGACACGCAGCAGGCAATGCCGTAGTCGTCGCCGTGGTAGACGCGCATGAGGTCGTCGTTCTCGTACTGAATCGAGGAGCTGGCGACAGAAGTCTTGGCGCAGAACTTCTTGAAGTTCTCGGGCAGACGGGTCGACCACAGAACGGTCATGTTGGGCTCGGGGCTGGTGCCCATGTTCTCGAGCGTGTGCAGGTAGCGGTAGCTCATCTTGGTAACGAGCGTACGGCCGTCGACACCCATGCCGCCGATGGACTCGGTGACCCACTGCGGATCGCCGGTAAACAGGGCCTGGTACTCGGGGGTACGGGCAAACTTGACCATGCGGAGCTTCATGATGAAGTGATCCACGAACTCCTGGATCTGCTCCTCGGTGAAGGTACCGTTGGCAAGGTCGCGCTCAGCGTAGATGTCGATGAACGTGGAGGTACGGCCGATGGACATAGCGGCGCCGTTCTGCTCCTTGACGGAAGCGAGGTAGGCGAAGTACATCCACTGGATGGCCTCCTGCGTGTTGGTAGCAGGGTTGGAAATGTCGAAACCATAGGTCTCGGCCATCATCTTGAGCTCGCCGAGGGCGCGGATCTGCTCCTGCAGCTCCTCACGATCGCGGATGTTGTCGGCGGTCATGACCGTCGGGGTGGAAGCCTTCTGGGCCTCCTTGTCCTTGATCAGGTAGTCGACACCGTACAGGGCGACACGACGGTAGTCGCCGATGATGCGGCCGCGGCCATAGCCATCGGGCAGACCGGTGATGATGTGGGCCGAGCGGCAGGCGCGCATCTCGGGGGTGTAGACATCGAAGACGCCGGCGTTGTGGGTCTTGCGCTCGAAGGTGTAGCGCTCGACAACGTTCTCGTCGATCTTGTAGCCGTGCTGGCTGGCAGCCTGGCAAGCGATGCGGATACCGCCGTTGACGTGCAGCGCGCGCTTGAGCGGCTTGTCGGTCTGGAGGCCGACGATGGTCTCCTTGTCGCGATGGGCGTTATCGATGTAGCCAGCGGGGTGGCTCACGATACCCGTGACGGTCTTGGTGTCCATATCGAGGACGCCGCCCTGCTCGCGCTCCTTGAGCAGCAGGTCGAGAACCTCGCCCCACAGCTCCTTGGTACGCTCGGTCGGGCCGGCGAGGAACGACTCGTCGCCCTCGTAGGGGGTGTAGTTCTTCTGGATGAAGTCTCGGACGTCAACCTCTCCCGTCCAGATGCCTTCCTTGAAGCCTTCCCATGCCTCCTGCATTGTGTAACCACGCTCCTAGTTACGTGTAATGCGGCGCTCTCTCACACCGCTGCTTATTGAATTCTTGAATGTTCGGCTTGCACTACCGGCTTCTTCCGTTCTTCACCACACGTTGGTGCAGGGAAAACGTTTGTCCACCTTGGAACTACAACCCAAAACCCAAGATTTCACCCGTTTGAGAAGGATAACATAGCGACCCTCTCCATCTGGGCTGTTATATGTTTCTTTTTTTATATCATAAAGGCGTTTTTTACAAACCCGCAGGAAATGCGAGCGCGAACAACTACCGTTCACCGATTTGTTTGGTATATTTCCTTGCCTTTGTACGACGTTCACTCTAGCTGTTATGCCAGTTTTAGCAGGGTAAAGTGCCTCTGAGTAGGCTTTGGGACATGCCTAACGATCTACCCCTAACTTTGCTGGTACCGACGGTGCACGGA
Organism: Collinsella sp. AM23-17; assembly: GCF_003470945.1. Taxonomy (NCBI): domain Bacteria; kingdom Bacillati; phylum Actinomycetota; class Coriobacteriia; order Coriobacteriales; family Coriobacteriaceae; genus Collinsella; species Collinsella sp. AM23-17. The sequence goes on from NZ_QRHU01000014.1 coordinate 21,265, forward strand.
GGTCGCCTAAAGGTAGTTTTCTAGACATGTCCCAAAAATTCTACCGTATAGGGTGCGCGTGCAAGGGTATCATCTTTCACCGAAAATAGTTTCTAGTGTTAGGGGTTTTCGGTGGAAGATACCGATTTCCATGAGCTTGGGCGCCAGCTCTTAACTGAGTTTGGCAGCATGCATCAGCGCATTTCGCGCTTTGCGGACAAAGCTCTCGGCGGCGAGATGGCTGTCATGCGCGCTCTCATGCTCGCTGGCGGTTCGCTCACGCCGAGCGAACTCGCTGATCGCGCCTGGGTCTCGAGCGCCCGCATCGCCAACATCCTGCGCGCCCTCGAAACCAAGGGCTGGGTCGAGCGCGAGCACTCAAAGACCGACCGTCGTCGCGTACACGTCACGGTGACCGACAAAGGCCGACAAGATCTCGAAATCAAACGTCGGGAATTCGAGAAACGCACCGCGGCCTTCCTCGAGCAGCTCGGCGAAACAGATACCCAAGAGATGGTGCGCCTCCTAAGGCGTGCCAACGAAATTATCGATCGCAATCAAGAAAGGAGAGATGCCGAGTGAGGATTCTCAAGCTCTTTAAAAAGCATATCCTGGCGCTACTCACGGCTATCGTGCTTATCGTAATCAGCTGCAATGCCGACCTAGCGCTACCTACGTATATGAGTGACATCGTCGATGTGGGCGTGCAGCAAGGCGGCATCGCCTCGCCCGTACCCGACACCATTCGCGCCGAATCGCTCGATGACCTCAAGCTCTTTATGAGCGCCAAGGACGCCAAGGCAGTGGAGGCCGTGTTTAGCAAGGCTGACAAAAACGGCATTCGAACGTACAAGGGCACCGAGGAAGAGCGTGCCGATGGAGGCAAGATTGCCGACATTATGAGCCTGCCCGAGACTGTCGTTCTTTCGCTCAACCAGGGCATTGACGCCAACTCCATGGGCGACATGATGGGCTCGTCCAGCGAGAAAGACAGTAACGCTGCCCAGGCCATGCCCACCCCCGAGCAAATGGCAGCGATGACGCCCAAGCAGCTCGCCGAGATGCAGCAGAAGGCCGCAGCGGCGCAGAACATGCAAAAGCAGATTGATGCCGACGGCGGTAAGATCACCATGAAGAGCCTGCGCCTGGGTGTCGAGGGCGGTCTGGTAGACCAAAGCAAGCTCGTCGAGGGCGCCAACCAAATGGCGGACAAAATGGGCTCCATGTCGGGCTCCATCGTAACCCAGCGCGCCGTGAGCTATGTACAGGACGAGTACAAGGCGCAGGGCATCGACCCCGCTGACGTGCAGAACGCCTACCTGAGCCGCATGGCGACCACGATGTTTGGTCTGTGCCTCGTGTCGCTCGTCGCCACCATCCTGACCGGTGCCGTGGCCTCGCGCACCGCCTGTTCCATCGCCCGCGACCTGCGCCGCGAGACCTTCAACAAGGTTATGCACTTCTCGCCGGCCGAGGTGGGCAAGTTTAGCCAGGCCTCGCTCATCACCCGCTGCACCAACGACATTCAGCAGATCCAGATGGCCGCAACCCTGTTCATCCGCATGTGCCTGATGGCCCCCGTCATGGGCATCGTCGCTGTCATGCGTGTCCTGGCCAACCACACCGGCTTGGAGTGGACCATCGCCGTGGCCATCATCGCGGTCTCGGCCGTCGTCGGCGTGCTTATGGGCCTCACCATGCCCAAGTTCAAAAAGATGCAGAGCTTTGTGGACCGTGTGAACCTTACCGCCCGCGAGCTGCTCGACGGCCTTATGCCTATCCGTTCGTTCAACCGCGAGGAGCATGAGCTCGAGCGTTTTGACAAGGCGTCGCTCGACCTGATGACCACGCAGCTCTACACCAACCGCGCCATGAGCTTTATGATGCCGCTCATGATGCTCGTCATGAACTGCATCACCGTGCTTATCGTCTGGTTTGGCGCCCAGGGCGTGTCCGACGGCGTGATGCAGGTCGGCAACATGATGGCGTTTATCTCCTATACCATGCAGATCGTCATGGCGTTTATGATCCTCACCATGGTTTCGGTCATCCTGCCCCGCGCCGAGGTCGCAGCCGAGCGCGTGGAAGAGGTCATCACCTGCCCCACGAGCATCAACGACCCTGCCTCGCCCAAACTGCCCGCAGCCAGCGCGCCGCGCGGTGAGCTCACCTTCCGCGACGTGAGCTTCCAGTATCCCGATGCCCGCGCCGACGTCATTAGCGGCGTAAACTTCACCACGCACGCCGGCCAGATGCTCGGCATCATTGGCTCCACGGGTTCGGGCAAGTCCACGCTCGTGCAGCTGATTCCGCGCCTGTACGACGTGACGGGCGGCAGCATTTCGCTCGACGGCGTCGACGTGCGCGATATGACCCTCTCCGAGCTTCGCCGCCGCATCGGTTACATCCCGCAGCAGGGGCGCCTGTTCTCGGGCACCATCGAGAGCAACCTCAAGTTTGCCGGCGACATGGTAAGTGACGAGGATATGCGCCAGGCAGCACGCGTCGCCCAGGCGGAAGACTTTATCGCCGAGCGCGAGGGCGGCTACGACTCCCCCATCAGCCAGGGCGGCTCCAATGTCTCGGGCGGTCAGCGCCAACGCCTGGCCATCGCCCGCGCGTTGGCCAAAAAGCCCGAGGTCGTGGTGTTCGATGACTCGTTTAGCGCCCTCGACTACAAGACCGACGCGCGCCTGCGCGAAGAGCTTGCCAAAAACGTTACCGACGCCGCGCTCGTGGTCGTGGCCCAGCGCATCGCGACCATCATGCACGCCGACCAGATCATCGTGCTCGACGACGGCCACGTGGTGGGCACCGGTACGCACGAGGAGCTGCTGCACAGCTGCCCAGCGTACCTGGAGATCGCACAGTCGCAGCTTTCCGCCGAGGAGCTGGGGCTCACCCAAGAAGAAATTGAAGCCGTCATGGAAGGAGGCGAGCACTAATGGCAGACAAGACCAAGACTCAGATTCCCAAGCCCACCCGCCGGCGCGGTCCCATGGGCCGCATGGGTGGCATGGGCCGCGGCGAAAAGGCCAAGGACTTTAAGGGCACCATGAGGCAGCTACTCGGCTATATCGGTCAGCACAAGATTGCCGTGTTTGCCGCCGTCGCCTTTGCCGTGTGCTCGGTCATCTTTAACATTGTGGGACCCAAGGTGCTCGGCCAGGTTACGACCAAACTGTTCGAAGGCCTGGTCTCCAAGGTCAACGGCACCGGCGATGTCGACTTTGCCTGGATCGCCAAGACGCTCGGCTTTTTGCTCTGTCTGTATCTGGCGAGCTCTGCCTGCAGCCTGATCCAAGGCTGGCTCATGACCGGCGTCACGCAAAAGATCTGCTATCGCATGCGCAAGGAGATCGCCGCCAAGATCGCCGTCGTTCCGATGAGTTACTTCAACGGCCACAGCAAGGGCGACGTGCTCAGCCGCATCACCAACGACGTCGATACGCTGGGTCAGTCGCTCAACCAGAGCGTGACGCAGCTCATCACGTCGGTGACGCAGATTATCGGCGTGCTCGTCATGATGCTTTCGATCAGTCTGCCGCTCACCGGCGTCACCGTGCTCACACTGCCGGCCGCCGCGATTATCCTGACCGTGATGATTCACTTCTCGCAGCCGTACTTCCGCGAGCAACAGCAGGTCCTGGGCACCGTCAACGGCATTATCGAGGAGGACTTTGCCGGCCAGAACGTCATTCAGGTGTTCGACCGCGCCGAGGCCTCGATCGAGGAGTTCGACCGTCAAAACGACCGCCTCTTTATTAGCGGATGGCGCTCGCAGTTCCTGTCGGGCCTGATGATGCCGCTTATGAGCCTGGTGGGCAACATGGGCTACGTGGGCGTCGTCGTGGTGGGCGCGCAGCTCGCGCTGACCGGCAATGCCACGCCTGGCGATATTCAGAGCTTTATCCAGTACGTTCGCAACTTTACGCAGCCCGTGCAGCAGCTGGGCAACGTGAGCAACACGATGCAGTCGATGGCCGCCGCCACCGAGCGTGTCTTTGAGTTCTTGGCCGCGCCCGAGGAGGAGCAGAAGGCCGACGCGCAGATCCCCGAGAAGCGCCCCGGCCACGTGGAGTTTGACCATGTCAAGTTTGGCTACACGCCGGACAAGACCATCATCCACGACTTTAGCTGCGAGGCGCAGCCCGGCCAGACCATCGCCATCGTCGGTCCCACCGGCGCCGGCAAGACCACGCTCATCAAGCTGCTGCAGCGCTTCTACGATGTGGACGGCGGTTCGCTGCGCGTTGAGGGTGTCGACGTGCGCGACTGGGACCGCGCGGCACTGCGCGGCGAGTTTGCCATGGTGCTGCAGGATACCTGGCTGTTTAACGGCACCATCCGCGAGAACATCCGCTACGGACGCCCCGATGCGAGCGATGCCGAAGTCGAGGCCGCTGCACGCGCCGCGCGCTGCGACCACTTTATCCATACGCTCGCCGGCGGCTACGACTTTATGATCAACGAGGAAGGCACTAACCTGTCGCAGGGCCAACGCCAGCTCGTGACTATTGCCCGCGCCATTTTGGCCGACCGCCCGGCGCTGATTCTGGACGAGGCGACCTCTAACGTGGACACCCGAACCGAGGAGCTCATCCAACGCGCCATGGATGCGCTGATGCAGGGCCGCACGAGCTTTGTCATCGCGCATCGCCTGTCCACGATCCGCAACGCCGACGTAATCTTGGTGATTCGCGACGGCGACATCGTCGAGAAGGGCACACACGACGAGCTGCTCGCCCAGGGCGGCTTCTACGCCGACCTGTACAACTCGCAGTTCGACGAAGCGGCGTAAAACCGGCGGCAAACAACCGCAATACCCAAAAACGGGGGCGCAGAATGAACTGCGCCCCCGTTTTGTTTCCTTTGGGCCTCGAACTGCCTCCCCTGGGACCTGATTGACAGCCCACTCCAAGCCCCGTGGGCAAAAAATGGCAAATATGAGTACTGTCACCTTTTTAGTAACAGCCAAAACAGCACCAAATGCTGCTCACACGGCTTGCACGCGCTCCTAAATTACTCAAATAGCTCTATAGCGGGCTTATATGTGTTAGGTTAATGAACATATTTTCTGTTATGTCTATTATCTTTTGCCGGCAATATGGCACTACAATAGCAACAGTACTCATATTTGCCATTTTTTGCCCACAGGGTGTTTCCCGGGGAACCGACAACAGCCATAGGGCCCCGCGTAGCGCCACTCCCTCCCGGCATCCGCCGGCGTTTCCCCAGATAAAACCTACCAAAATAAACCTGTCCCTATTTGGTAGGTTTCGGGGCGGCGAGGGGTTGCACTTTAGCGTGCGACAGCGGATAATGCCGAGCATTCGACAATGTTCTCGATGCCATCAATTGATTGAGGAGGCCCCGTATGGCCATGGAATTCAAACGCAGGTTGCCGATCCCCATGGAGATCCGCGAGGAAATGCCGCTCTCCGCCGAGCTTACCGCCAAGAAGCAGGCATTCGATGCCGAAGTCGCCAAGGTCTTTACCGGCGAGGACGCACGTAAGGTGCTCATCATCGGCCCGTGCTCTGCCGACCGCGAGGACTCGGTACTTGAGTACATGAACCGACTGGCCAAGACCGCCGAGGAGGTCAAGGACAAGCTCATCATCATTCCGCGCGTCTATACCAACAAGCCGCGCACCAAGGGCACCGGCTACAAGGGCCTGTTGCACAACCCCAACCCCGAGGCTCCCGACGACCTGCTCGAGGGCGTCAAGGCCATCCGCCATATGCACCTGCGCGTTATTGAGGAAACGGGCTTCTTTACCGCCGACGAGATGCTCTATCCGTCCAACTACCAATACCTCGTTGACCTGCTGAGCTATGTTGCCGTGGGCGCACGCTCGGTCGAGAACCAGGAGCATCGCCTGGTGTCGAGCGGCATTTCGGTACCCGTCGGCATGAAGAATCCCACTGCCGGCTCTACCACCGTTATGCTCAACTCCATTTACGCCGCGCAGGCGCACCAGAGCTTTATCTTCCGCAACTGGGAGGTCGAGTGCGATGGCAACCCGCTCGCGCACGCCGTCATGCGCGGCTACATCGGCCTCGATGGGCGCACCTACCCCAACTACCACTACGAGCACCTCGAGCGCCTGGCTGAGCGCTACACCGAGCACGCCGGCTACGCCAACCCAGCGGCGGTCATCGACTGCAACCACGACAACTCGGGCAAGCGTCCGCTTGAGCAGTATCGTATTTGCAAGGAGGTGCTCGACAGCTGCCGCCGCAACGAGTCCATCTCCAAGCTGGTCAAGGGCTTTATGATCGAGTCCTACCTGGAGGATGGCAACCAGCCGGTCGACGGCGGCGTCTTTGGTAAGTCGATCACCGACCCGTGCCTAGGCTGGGAAAAGACCGACTACCTCATCCACGAGATCGCAGAGCGGGTTTAGTTACGCGGGTTTACCAACCCGCGTAACGGCTCGACGCTGCAAACCCGCCAGAGCGGCAATCTGCCTTTCAACTTCGGCGGCATGACCAAAAGGTCAATGCCGCCTTGTTTCAAGGCATCTTGCTCGCTCTGGCGGGTTTTCGCTGTCGTTGCCAAAACAACGGCATCACCTTGGCTGCACACTCATTGGGGGCACTCATTGGGGACGTACTTAAATGAGTAGTCGTTGGGGACGTTCTTGTTTGACTAGTCGTTTAAGAACGTCCCCAATGACTATCTCTCCGCCCCCGTGGAATCGGGGGTCGTCTACCGAATGGTTGATGCGGCGGCCCTGCGGCCATGCCACACTCATAGATGGCCTGACCCAACTTGGAAGGAGCCTCCATGAGCCTTGACAACGTAACCCTGCGCGCCGCCACGCTCGACGACCTGGATGGTATCGCCGCCATCTACAACCGGCTGTGGTGCAACACGCTACGCAACCGCGGCGACGTCGAAGCTGCCGATTTCTGCGCGCGCTTCAACATTGCCATGCAGCTGCAGCGCTCCCCTATCGCGCTCGTTGCCGAGGCAGAGGGCCGCATTATCGCCGCCTGCTGCATCGGCATCTTCGAAGACGGCAAGCCGCGTACCAACCCCACGTGGGTACCCTGCTACGACGAGATGTTCGCCCAGGCAACCGAGATGGCAAAGACCGCCGATGCCAAACTCGAGGGCTCGCTCTTTGGCGACAGTCGCGAAAAGGCCACGGCCGATCGCTTTGCCGCCACGGGCAACGAGCATGCCCAGGGCCAGCTCAACCTGATCATCATTGTGCCCGAGTGGCAGGGCAAGGGACTCGGCCGCGAGCTCATCGACCTTGCGCGCGCCGAACTCGCCAAAGCCGGGTGCACCAAGTTCTTCCTGATGAGCGACTGCAACTCTGACTGGCAGTTCTACGAGCACCTCAACATGAAACGCATCCTGGAGGATCACAGCCAAGACACCGGCGACGGCTTTATCGTCTACATGTACGGAGGCGACACGCAGGATTAGCCTGAGTGCCGCCTCATGGGCTTTCTCCAAAACAGCCCAAACCAATCAGCCACGCCAAAAGAGACACGCCAAAAAGGGACAGGTTTATTTTGGCAGGTTTTATCTGGGCAAACGCCAACCGCCGCGAGGAAGTTGCCTTCCCTCACGGCGGTCTTCTAGCAGCCAAAACCAAGTGAGTAGACTTTTTGCAGGAGGCCGAGCACACCCCGAATCGCCACAGCGCTGACCTGCGGTTTTATTGAGCACTTGTCGTGGTGTGCTCGACAGATCCAAAAAAGTCTACTCACTTGCATCTGAGGCGCACCGGATCGGCAAAAAACCGCCGCGAAAGGGGTCCGATCCTCTTCGCGGCAGTTGTTAATACGCCGAACTTGTTATCGCAAAAGCCAATCACGCGCCGAGACCACGCTACAGTCTTTCGACTCATACGTTGAATCCACGCGGGCCACAACATAGCGCGCATCTTTTGCAATGTCGATCTCATCGCATACAGTCTGTAGATGACGGGCGTACTTATCGTGATACGTTCTGGATGATTTTATTTCGATAGCCTTGGGACTCCCTGAGTTTGTACAGTCGAGCAAATCGATTTCACGCTTGCTGTCGTCCCTATAGAAATACAGCTCGGGATTCTCGCCCACGTTGAGATGGCTCTTCGCCGTTTCGGAAACGATGAGGTTTTCGAAAACGGCCCCTAGATAAGGGCTCTCCAATAGTTGCTCCAGTGATCCAATTTTGAGCAAGTAGCAGAGCAGCCCCGTGTCGTAAAAATAGAGCTTGGGCGTTTTAGTTAGACGCTTCTTGGCATTTGCATAATAGGGCTGCAGCGAAAACGTCAGGTAGCTCTGCTCCAGGATGGACAACCAGCTTTTAATGGTCGATACGTTCACGCCCGTATCTCGAGAAAGCGAGGATATATTGATGAGGGCACCGACGCTCTGAGCAATTATGGACAGAAACTTATGAAACTCCGCCTTATTGCGCACATCAAGCAAGCCCACAACATCGCGCTCAACATAGGTATCGATATAGCTGGGGAAATAAACCGAGGACGGCATTCCGGCGGAACGCAGGCGAGGGTATCCCCCTTCGAGCGCGAACAAATCCACTTCCAACTGCCCCTGCTGGCCCCTCTCCGCTTCTCGAAACGAAAATGGCAGCAATTTTAAGATCCCGACTCGCCCGGCAAGAGACTGGCCGATGCTTTTCATCATCAAAAAGTTTTGCGATCCCGTAAGGATGTATTGACCGGCGTCTCCCCGCTCATCCGAAACAACCTGAATCATCGAGAACAAATCCGGGGCGTATTGCGCCTCGTCGATGATGAGTCCGCCCTTTCGGTTGCGGATAAAACTCACCGGATCCTCCAAGGCCGCGCGCCTCGTTTGGGGGTCCTCAAGCGTAACATAGGAATAGTCGGGAAAGGCATGCCGAACCAGCGTAGACTTACCGCTCTGCCTAGGCCCCGTCAACGACACAACAGGAAACCAACCCGCCATGCGAATGAGCAACTCATGCAAATCCCTGTTAATGTACTCGGCCATATCAACGCCCCTTATAACGCTGTTACCATAATCGTATAGTATCATTTGCCATAATCTTGCAGTAGCGTTTTCCATAATCTTGTAGTAGTGTTTTCCACAATCTTTTAGTAGCCCAGTTCAAAAACGTTATTTATAGAGCCGAAATCTCAGACCCTAAATAACAATAGCCACCACAATGGGAACTGTCCCCATTGTGGTGGCTTGCAGGCGAGTTGACTTATTCGACTATCGCGGGCCGGCCGTGTCCGGGTCTAGAGCGTGGCAAGTCGCTTGGATTCGCGGACGGCGAGGGCGATGGAGATAAGACCAGTGATGGCGTCAGCCGCCACCAAGGCAAACCAGACACCCTGAACGCCCATCATGTTGCCAAGCAGGTACATAAGCGGCACGGAGCAGATCACGTAGCGGAGCAGACCGGTGAACGTGGCGATACCCACCTTCTCAACCGCCTGGAAGTACATCGACATGGTCATGGCAAGATAGCCCAGGGCCACGGCCAGGATAACGATGCGCGTGGCGTTGGCGGCAACCTCGACGAGCGCCGGGTCGCTACCAGCAAAAAAGGCGCAGACCGGCGTTGCGGCCACCCATAGCACAGCAGACACCGCAGCAAGCGTCACGACCTGGTACTTAAGCGTGCAGGAGAGCGTTTCCTTGAGGCGCGCCCACGCCTTGGCGCCGGCGTTGAAGGCGGCAATGGGCTGCAGGCCGTACGAGAAGCACTGGGCGACCATCATGGTAATGTAGAGGATGTAGCCGTTGATCACACCAAAGGCCGCGATGTAGAGCGAACCCATGTCGCCGCCGAGCTGGCCAAGCAACGAGTTGGCAACGGTGTTGAAGATGAACGTGGCAGCTTGCACCAAAAAGAACGGGAAACCAATCTTGATGATCTGGCCGCAGATGGCCATGTCGAGTTTGAGGTCGGCGGCGCTGATCTGGAGCTGCGACTTCTTACCGCCGATGAACCAGAAGATACCGATGGCCCAGATACCGATGGAAAGACCGTAGTACACGCCAGCTCCCATAACGCCAAGCTTGAGCACAAACGTGGAAAGCGCAAGCCAGCAGATAGCGACGATGGCAGACACGGTCATGAGGTTGGCCTGGATCTGAACCTTCTCGTCCACACGCATGACGGCGGTGACCATCTGACCAATGACCGTGAGCGGCAGCAGCACGGAGAAGGTGCGCACGCCGGCAACGGTATCGGCCATGATGTCGGGCGTGGCGCCGAAGAATGCGCAGATGGGCTCGGTAAACACAGCCATCACCACAGCAAGCAGCACACTCACAATCGTGGTAAGCCAAAAACCCTGGCTAAACGCCTTGCTGGCGCCCTTAATGTCGCCGGCACCCAAAAGGTTGCCCACCACGGCGGGCACGCCGGTGCCAAACAGGTTGCCAAAGGCCAGGTTAATGTACTCGACCGACATGATGATCGAAACACAGGCCAGGCCGTGTGCACCCAGGCCCCAACCCATCACGAGGCCCTCAAGGACCACCATGATAATCTGGGCGAGCATACCCTGGCCGGTGATGATGGTGTACTTGCGCACCAGGCCGGGAATCGGCTGCGAGGCAAGCTCACGCTCCTCCTCAACAGCGGCGGTCGTTTCTTCTGCCATTGTTCTCCCCTTTCCATGAGAGATTGATGAATGGATGCATGAATGGATGGGCGGCACGCACAGGCTGCGGCACCGCCTAGCGATGCAGCAGCCCCGCTAGGCCTCGTAGACCACCTTGCCGGCAATCATCGTGAGAGACGCCGTGGCCTCGAGGACCTCAGCCGGTTCGCAGTCAAAGAGGTTACGGTCGAGCACACAGATATCAGCCTGTTTGCCGCATGCGAGCGTACCGATGCGATCCTCGGCATGCATGGCGTAGGCGCTGCCGTAGGTGTAGGCGCGCAGGGCCTCGGCCATGGTGATGCGCTCCTGCGGGAACCACCCTTCTGGGTTGGAGCCGTCCTCGAGCATGCGGAAGACCGCGCCGTACACCTCCTCCATGGGCTCCAAGCCCACAACGGGGAAGTCACTGCCCAGGTGCACCACGGCACCGCTGGCAAGCAGGCTATGCAGGGGCCACGAAAGCGCAGCACGCTCGGGGCCCACGGCATCGTCCTTGGCAAGGTCAGCCATATCGAGCAGCATGTGCCACGGCTGCATACCAGGGCATATACCCAGCTCGGCATAGCGCGGCAGATCCTCGGGCTGAACCGTCTCGTTGTGCTCCATGGAGTGGCGGCAACCCCGCTTACCATGCAAGCGCTCGCCCTCCTCAAAGCAATCAAGCACAAAACGCACCGAGCGATCGCCGATCGTATGGACGCGCGTGTCAACGCCCCATTCCTGCGCCCTGACAATGGCGGCACGGATGCGCTCTGGATCCTCCGCGGGCTCACCGCAGGTATCGGGCGCGTTGGAATAGGGTTCAAGCATCCAAGCGGTGTGGTCGGAGCACACGCCATCAAGAAACTGCTTAAAGCCGTGCCACTCGACCTGCGTACCCGAGAAGGCGTATTTCTCCTTGATCTGCTCGAGCGTTAAGGACTCGTTTTCGAACAGATCGGTGTACAGGAACACGCGCAGTGGCAAGTCGCCCTTGGCATTAAGACCTGCCAACACCGCATACGGGTTTTCCATGCTCACAAACGTAGGATTGACCATGCCGACCGTAGTGATTCCCAGGGCATTGGCGCGCCGGGCGGTTTTTGCAAACGACGCGTCAACAACCTCGGGCGCTGGGTCGTAGACCTCGTCCATAAAGAAGACGCCGGCGTTGTTGGAAAACACGCCCGTCAGATTGCCCTCGGCATCCTTAAGGATCTTGCCGCCTGCGGGATCGGGCGTCTGCGAAGTTACTCCCACCTTGTTGATGGCGCAGGTATTGGCACTAAAGGTATGCAGGTCAACCTGCTGCAGAAAGACCGGGCGGTCCGAGATGTACTCATCGATCATCGCGGCTGTGGGCATCTCGGGGACATCCCACTGGAACTGGATAATCTGGCAGCCCAGAATCCACTCGTTATCGGGATGGTCGGCCGCAAACGCCACGACACGTTCCATCGCCATCTCAAAACTGGTGCAGTCGATGAGGTTGACGGCAAAATCGGGGTCGGTCATAAACGCGCCCTGGGCAAAATGCGTGTGCGAGTCGATCAGGCCGGGCATGACGAGCTGGTCGCCAAAGTCGCGCACCTCGGTATCGGGACCGATAAACGGTGCCAGGTGAGCATCGTCACCGCAGGCAACAATCTTATCACCGCGCACGGCAACGCCGCCCTTAAACGGCTCGAGCCCATCGCCGGTAAAGACGGCGTTGCTCTTGATAACTACATCAGCCTTGTCCATGTGAGCCTCCTCAGGCATCTTTGGTTGCAACGCGGACGCACCGCCCGCGTGGGCACTCGGTTGGGAGCGTAGCGCTCCCGCATCGGCGCGTGCCTACAAGCCGTGCTCGGACGTCTGTCCCACGTCCGCGGCTTCGCGCTACACCCATTGATACACAGGGGCAAATCCGTGCCAAGGCCAGGGATCGCAAACGGTCAGTTTAAGCAGGTTTACACGCTTTACCTGCAGGTTTATTGTCTGAGATTATTACCGCGTCATTACGCCCAACGGCGTGCCCGCCCACACGGCAAGACCCGCATGCAAGGAAGAATAGGACTAGGAACGCCAAAAGGCATCTATGAGGTCATCTCGGTTGGAGACACCGCTTTTAACGTAGATGCGATGCAAGTGCGCCTTGACAGTGCCAGGGCTGATGACCAACTCGCTGGCGATGTTTTGGGCGTCGTTGCCCTTCAGCACCAGCGTGAGCACCTCCTGCTCGCGCCGCGACAGCTTATGGGCATCGGCATAGATCACAACGCGTGATGCTAGATCGTCCCCAGAGCGTGCGCTCTCGGCCGCCACGTCCTCATCGGCACGCGGATGACGGGCATACACGCGCAGGATATGGCTAAACTGGCAAAAGAGTTGGACCGCGCATGCCATGAGCAGCACGTTTTCGGAGATATTGCGCTCGGACAGATACCACAAAAAGAGGCTGATGACGGGGTTTTGAGAGTCGGGGCGACAGAGCAAAATCATGTAGGTGTCCTCGGCGATTACGCAAAACGCAAGAACGAGTGCCACCTTCCAAAAGAGCTTTGAGCGGTCGAGGTCGAGTTTCTCAACACGCGTGGCCCTGTGCCGGTAATGCCAGGCGGCATAGGCAAGACATCCTACATTGCCCAGGTCACGCGTGAGCCAAAAGAGATACTGCTGCATCTCTCCGGCAGCACCGCTGCGAGGCACCAGCACCAATTGCAAGATTGAAAACGGCACGATAGCAAGTCCGAGCATGCGCGACGTCGGCCTTTTGCGCAAGCGCGCAAACATCCACAGTACCACGCAGGCATAGATGGCAATACCGAGCACGCAGCGCAGCAAGGGGTGCTGCAACGGCTCGCTAAAGGTAACAGCGTAGTCGTATTTGAGCCGATTGTACTCGTCAAAAAAAATGACCGACATATCGAGCATGTAGAGCAAAAAGCCCGCCGCGGCCACCAGGCTGTCGCGACGGCGCGTCATGAGCCAAACCACCAATGCCACGGCACTGGTCACCAGAGCCACACCCATGATAATCGTGGTGTAGATATAGAACGCGAAACTCATGCCCGCCTCCCCTGTCTAGATGCCGTGAGGATGTTGACAGATTCTTTGCCGCAAGATTAGACTCACCGATTAAACGTACTGTATCGTTTAGATAAACAAGCTGTGTCTCACCGATGAAAGGAGATGCCATGGCGCCTATCGCACCGCTCAAAATACTCGTTGCTCCTGCCGCCAAGGCCATCGTCCACCTGAGCGACTCACTTACCTACAATGACGTCCCCTGTGTCGTCGAAGAGCGTTCGGACAGCTGCCCCTATCTGGGCCACGTCCCCTTCTTTGCGCCTAAGCTCGTTTCCGATCCCGAGCACCGCGAACAGTAATCCAAGATGCACCAAGCGCTGCGCAACTCGCGGCGCTTACTGTTTTGGTGCAAAGTAACCTGACCCCCGTGCACCAACGCCGGGATTGTCGACGCTTCGGCCGCGGCGCGATATGAGGCGCGAAACCTCGCCCAATAACAGGCCAATCACTACGCCCGCGAGAATCGGCAACTTTGCCATCTCGGCAGGTGAGCTGTTGAGCGGCACAATCGTAGCAACAATCGAAAGCACGAGCTCCACCACGGGAATCGCAAGCGCCACCGCGAGCACCTTGCCCTCGAAAGGCGCACGGAACACACGCGAGCGATTATCGTGCTTGCGCAGACGCCAAAACGCTGGGAACATGGGGATATAGCTCATGAGCAGAAAGACGACGTTCATCGAGAAGAAGACCCAAAAGACGTCGGAACCCTCACCCAGCGGAATCTGGAGCAGCAGCACCAGACTGGCAAAACAGCCGTTAATGAGCGCCGAGCCGTTGGGCATGCCGGTCTTTTTGGACACCAACGCAAAGGGACGCGGCATGTTGCCATGGCGCGCGGCATAGCTCGCTACGTTGTTGACGCCAAAGCTCCAGCAGATCATATTGGCGAACAGCGTCACCAAAAAGGCCACGCCCACGACCATCGTCAGCGGGTGGGTGCGCCCCACCATAGCGGCGACTGCGTCCACAATGCCCGAATCGAGTGAAAGATGCTCGGTGGGAACCGCGGCTCCAATGCCAATGCCACAGATGATGTAGATCGCCGCAATGGCCACGCCACCGGCAATAACCGCCTTGGGGATATCACGCGACGGGTTCTTCATCGTGCTGGCAAAGGTCGCGACCACCTCAAAGCCCATAAAGTTGAACAGGATAATCGATAGGTACGTCAACGAATTGGTGTCGCCCAGATCTGGAATGAAGGTCTTAAACGACATGTCGTTGGCAAAGCCGTTGTTGCAGGCAAACCAGATGCCGATGATTCCCACCACGGCGGTAATGAGCACCTTGATGACGGCGCCGCCATCCATGACCCAATCGGCCTCGGCCACCGGCTGCATTGCCATGACCGTGACGCCCCACACAAAGGTAAGCTCGATGGCAATTCGGACCCCAAGCGAAAATTCGATGCCCCATACCGCATTGATGACACTGGGGAACATGCAGGCGATACTTGCCACCCACAGTGGAAAGTTGACCCAATAGCACCAGGAGCAGCGTGCACCCCAACGGTCTCCCAAGCCCAGGCGAACCCAGTCGTACAGGCCGCCCTCGGAATCGAACGCCGTACCGAGCTCGGCCACCACCAGGCCATAGGGAAGCAAAAACGTAATGATAAGGAAGATCCACCAGAAGAACTGCACGTTACCCATGGCAGATGCCGGAGCAGCCGCCTCGATGGTAAAGACAACGCAGATAACCGAGAGGATGACCTCGAACAGGGAGAACTTTTTACCTGCCATGGCACGCTTCCCCTACAGCAAAAAGGATGGCATCTGTACCGAAGGCGCAGCCCAAGGTAGGGTTGCAGGCCGCGTCACCGGTGCAGGTGCCATCCCAAAGAGAAGAGAGGATGCAATTGTTGGACCAACGCTCGCGGAACAGGCGCGTGTAGATAACGATACGCTGGTACATAGATACTCCGATCAAAACGGTCGCGCTCGCAACCGGAAACTATCAGCAATTGAAGACGCGTCTGACCTGGGAAATTCAAGCGAACAATTGGCCTAACCCGCAATAAATCCCAGATCAGACGCGTACTCAATCAAAGAGGCGGACACTCCGAAGTGGAGGCAACGGAGTGCCCAAAGAAAACCCAACCGACCAAGACATCGGGCAAGCCGACCATCAATGCCCCAAGATGGTTCGATTCGCCGATTGTCCGATTGATCGGCTGGGTTTTCGAGGTGCCCCAGGTCGCCGCGAAAGAGGAGCGAAGCGTACTTTGGTACGCGAGCGACGGTTTGAGCGGCGAGATGGGGTGCCTCGGAAAGTCAGACGATTAAGCGGACGGCTCCTGCTGC
Organism: Collinsella sp. AM23-17; assembly: GCF_003470945.1. Lineage (NCBI taxonomy): Bacteria > Bacillati > Actinomycetota > Coriobacteriia > Coriobacteriales > Coriobacteriaceae > Collinsella > Collinsella sp. AM23-17. Next base: position 37,219 of record NZ_QRHU01000014.1, read on the forward strand.
GTAATGCAGTGGATATTGCCGCCGCCGAAGACGACCTGCTCGGACTGAACGCCGACGCACTTGTAGACGCCCTCGCCCCAGACCTCGTCATAGATCTTCTGGAGCGTGTCGACGGCCAGCTGGTCGTTCTCGTCGCCGTACTGCGGGACGATAACGCCGTGGTTGGTGACCAGGTAGTTCATGTAAGAGGCGATCAGCGGCTCGTCGGGGACGCGCGGCTCGGCGTTCTCGTCGGCGTCGATGGTGTCGCAGGAAGCCTGGTCCATGAACAGCGGGTTCACGGGCATGCAGAGCTTGTAGACCTTCATCTTGCGGCCCTTAGCGTCAACGGCGTTGGAGAGGGTCTCGTAGGCAGCGTGGCACTGCTCGTAGAACGGATACTCGGGATCGTCGGTCCAGATGCAGGCCATGACGCCCGGAGCGATGAACGTGGCGACGTCATCGATGTGGCCGTTGGTCTCCTCGGGGTCGATGCCCTCCTTGACCCAGATGACCTTCTCGACACCCAGGTAATCCTTGAGGTGCTCGTCCATATAGGCGCGAAGCTCCTCGCTCCAGGGCTCAAACTTCTTGTGGAACTTGGGCCAGATGGACTCGGGATCCTCTTCCTCCTCCAGAACCGCAGAGCAGGTGCGGCCCGGGGAAAGCAGGCACTGGTCGGTCACGACAAGGGTGCCCTCGCCGTCGACGGTGATGGAGCCGCCCTCGAGGATCATGTCATCGGGACGATAGCGACGGCAGCCGGAGAGCTCAGCCATCTTAAGGGCGATCTGCTCGCCCTTGTCCCACGGGAAATAGAGGCCATCCACAAGGCCACCGTAAGCGTTGAAGTGCCAGTGGTTGGCGCGCTTCTCGCCCTTGCCGTTGATGACGTAGGTGGCGGCGGTGTCGCGGAACCAGGCGTCGTCGGTGGTCATCTCGATGACGGTAACGTTCTCGTCCTCCTCGAAGACGGCCTTGCAGTTGGCATAGTCGACCTGGTTGGCGCACATGGTAACCGGGGTGAACTCGGCGATGGCGCGGGCGATGGCGGCATACTGCTTCTGAGCCGGCTTGGCGCCGTGGGCCCAGGTGTCGGTGCGGTGGGGCCAACCCATCCACACGCGATCCTGCGGGGCGAACTCAGCGGGCATAAAGAAGCCGTCGGCCTTGGGGGTGGACTCGGACTCGGTGATCGTACGCATAAGATTTCCTCCAAATCGAACGATCGCTTGCTGCGGGCGGGTTACCCGCAGCCTAAAACCAAGAGATGGTAGGCGCCCGTTCCCCGGCAAAGGTCGGGGCGCCCGGTGCCGGTTTTCACGGAATCGCACCGGCAAGCGACGACGTAACCAAGTGCGCGGAGACAAAACGCACGAAGGATACGGAAGAGAGATTGGGGTGGGCGGTGGTTACCGGAGCAATAGCTCACACCCACCCCAGGGAATGGTTAGCAAACCTGTCGCTTGGGCACGCCTCCAAAGAGGCCGGAGTGCCCGGAGTCGAGAACGACAAGCCCGACGAAGCGCACGTTGGTACGCGAGGAGGGTCGGAGTCCCAGAACCGGGTGCTCTAGTTCTCCTCGGCCTCGGCGGCCTCCTCAGCGAGACGCTGGGCTGCGAGCTCAGGGGTCAGACCCTTGTACTCTTCCTTGCGGCCCTTAGCGCTGACGACGCGGACGACCTCGCCGATGAGCACGAGCACGATGAAGATGACGATCATCGGGACCTTGTCGCCAATTTCAGCAGCGGAGAACGGAATCAGCGTTGCAACGATGGCAAGAACCAGCTCGATGCAGGGGATGGCAAGCATAACCTTCATCATGGCACCCTTAAACGGGAACGTGAAGATGCGCTCACGGTTCGGGTCGTTCTTACGAAGGTTGAGGAATGCCGGGAACATCGGGATGTAGGTGAGCAGCAGGAAGACGACGGAGGTGCCGAAGAGCATCCAGAAGACACCGTTGGAGATGGCGTCGATGGGAACGAGCTGCAGGCACAGCACCAGGGAGGCAACGACGGCGTTGACCAGGTTGGCGCCGTTGGGCATGTCGTCCTCGGAGATCATCGAGGCGAAGACCTTGGGCATGTTGCCGTGCTCGGCAGCGTAGCGAGCGACGGAGTTGACGCCGAAGGACCAAGCAGCCATGTTAGCGAACAGGGTGATCAGGAAGGCGATGCAGATGACCTTGAAGATCATGGAGTCGCCCACCATGGTCTGGACTGCGACGATCATGCCGTAGTCGGGGTCGATGGAGTCGGCCGGCACAGCGGCGCCGATGCCGAAGCCAGCGAACAGGTAGATGACGGCAATAGCCACGCCACCGACAATGATAGCCTTGGGAATATCGCGAGCGGGATCGGCCATGTCATCGGTCATGGTGCAGATGACCTCGAAGCCCATGAAGTTAAAGATGATGATCGACAGATAGCCAAGAGCGTTGGTGTTGGTGAGTTCGGGCAGGAAGGTGGCAGCGGACATGTCGTTCGCAAAACCGTTCTCCATGGCATACCAAATGCCCAGAGCGCCGACGATAACGGCAACGGCGACCTTGATGATAGCGCCTCCGTTAAGGACCCACTCGGAGTCGGCCGCCTTGGAGCGCCCCATGAGGTAGACGATCCACACAAAGGCAAGTTCGATACCCATCTTGGCGATTAGGTTGAACTCGACGCCAAAGACCATGCCCAGGATGTCGGGGAACATGGTAGCCAGCGAGGCGATCCACAGCGGGTAGTTGACCCAGTAGTAGTACGAAATGCGGGCGCCCCACTTGTCGCCCAGGCCATCGCGTACCCAGTCGTAAATGCCGCCCTCGCCGTCATAGGTGGTGCCGAGCTCGGCGACAACCATGCCGTAAGGGAGCAGGAAGGTCAGGATCAGGAAGATCCACCAGAAGAACTGCTGGTTGCCAATGGCAGCAGCAGGTGCGGCGGCCTCGCAAACGAAGACGACGCAGATGATGGTCGAAATGACCGTCAAGAAGGAAAGCTTTTTCTTTCCGTCGCTCATGATGAGCTCCTTCGCTCAGTCTTGGACAGATCCGAGGCCCTAAGGTATTAAGGCAATTGCTTGGGCCTCGGTGGGCGGGCGACAGGAGACGAGCATCCGCCGCCCGCAAACGTGCTTTTAGAAGCCTTGAGGCTTAGAGCTGCTCGAGAGCCTCGAGAGCGGCGTGGAGCTCAGCCTTGGCGGAGTACTCGACACCCTCGTCGTTGAGCGGGGTGCGCTTGCCCAGGGCGGCAAGGAGAGCACGAATGGAGTGCTTGCGGTTCTCGGCCTCGACCCAGCACAGGGAGCGCTCGGGATCGTCCATGACCTCGTCGACGACCTCCTCGTTGCGGGTGGCCGGCAGGCAGTGCATGAACTTGGAGTTGGGGCCGGCGAAGTTCATCATGTCCATGGTGACCTGATACTTGGGATAGAACACGTCCATGTAGTTCTCGCCCGAGACCTCCTCGTCGTACAGGCCATACCACACGTCGGTGTAGATGAAGTCGGCGCCCTTGATGCACTCGATGTCGTCGGAGATGACGACCGAGCCGCCGGAGACCTTGCAGTTCTCCTCGGCGATAGCCATCATCTGCTTGCCGAACTCGGCGCGCTCCTCGACGGTGCCAACATGCAGGCCGCCGTCGGGGATCTGGTGGCCCTTAGGTCCAAACTGGACAAACTTCATGCCGACCTTGGAGGCGATGAACATGAGGGAGACGCAGACCTGGGTGGCGTCGCCGATGAAGGCTAGGGTGCAGTCCTCGATCTTCTTGCCCTCGGGGAGGTTCTCGAGCATGGTCATGAGGTCGCCCATCTCCTGCGTGGGATGGTTGAACTCGGACATGCCGTTGATGACGGGCACAGCGGAGCCCTCGGCGAGGCCGACGACGTCCTTGTGACGGTCAACGCGAGCCATCATGATGTCGAGCAGCGAGCCCATAACGCGAGCGGTGTCGCCCAGGGACTCGTGACCGCCGAGCTGGATGGTGCCAGGGCCATAGAACTGAGCATGGCCACCGAGGTCGGTCATAGCGGTCTCGAAGGAAAGACGAGTGCGGGTGGAGACCTGCTGGAAGATCATGCCAAGGCTCTTGTTGCGGAGCAGGTGCGGATAATAACCGTCAACCTTGATGGCCTTCTTCATTGCCAGGCCAAGATCCTCGATAGCCAGAATCTGCTCTTTAGTGAAGTCGTTGGTGTCGATGAAATCCTTAGGCAGTGCCATGTCGATTTCCTTTCCGCCGGTCTTGCCGACTATTACTATGAGGCGCTCGAACATCACGCCTCGTGTTGACAAGACCATCATTCACCCGTATGCAATTTTTACCTAGTTTATTCGGGATTAAAGACCGTTCATGGAGTTACACCCTCTCTAATCCAATATAAACCCGCAGGTCAAGAGTTTACAGGGGGTTTACCGCCTGGAACCGCGAACGGTATGCGGCTATGCTGTATCTTGGCGTCTAATCCGCAATGGAACGAAGGGTTGAGACGTCTATATCCCACAAGGTATACATGGCTCGGCCATAGGTGAAATGAGAGGACGGTGACAGATGAACACCCTGATGTTCTTCTATACCCTAGCGATTCTCCTGATTTGTATTGTGACGGCAGTGCTTTCGCTTGCCGCCTATGCCTCGTCCCGTCGACGTTTCTTTATCTATGGCAGTGGCGTTTTTATTTGCTACGCCATCGAGATGACCGAGATCTTCTTTTTTGAATACACGTTGAAAAACGAGAGTTTTCCGGCCAGCGACTATTACTCAATTACCATGCCTGTGTTGCGGACCCTTGTGGCGACCGCTTCACAGGCTTTTATTTGGCTGATTGCCATGGACTTGCTCGATAAGCATTCTAAAAAGCAGTTCGCTATCCCCGTCTTAACGTTTTTGCTGTGCGAGTCGCTGGCTATCGTCGCAGTCCCCTCCGGCCCCATGCGTCAGTGGATCTACTACACGATACGCCAGGCATTCCTTGTCTTTGTTGGACTGTATATCTTTTGGACGGCTCATAAGAGTACAGAGGTTGAGCTGAAGGCACGCGTTAACAACCAGCGAAAGCACCTGATTATCGGCGCTATTCTGGTCGGTTGCATCGTTGCCGAGGATTTCTACAACATCCTTGTCATCCCCATGAGTCTGGCGCCCTCTTGGCTGCAGCTTTATCTATCCGAGCGCAACTTTAGCGAGAACGTCTTTGCGTGCTACTTTGCGATTCTGCTGATTATCTACTCCTACCACGTGCTTTCAATCCGCATGCAGGAGACGCCCGAGGAAAAGAACGTCAGCGATCTTGATCGACACATCGAAGAGCAAATGCCCTTCTATCGCAACGCCTACAGGCTCTCCAACCGCGAGGCCGAAGTCATGCGCTTGGTTGTGCTGGGCAAGTCGAACCAAGAGATCGCTGACGAGCTATTCCTTGCCGTGGGCACCGTCAAGACCCACATCCACAACATCCTGGTCAAAACCGAGCAGCAAAACCGCACGACGTTGATCCTCCACTTTTGGAAGCGATAACCTGCCAAAAAGGGACAGGTTTATTTTGGCAGGTTTTATCTGGGCAAACGCCAACCGCCGCGAGAAAGTTGCCTTCCCTCACGGCGGTCTTCTAGCAGCCAAAACCAAGTGAGTAGACTTTTTGCAGGAGGCCGAGCACACCCCGAATCGTCACAGCGCTGACCTACGGTTTTATTGAGCACTTGTCA
>NZ_QRHU01000014.1:42908-71505 GCF_003470945.1 Collinsella sp. AM23-17
TCACAGCGCTGACCTACGGTTTTATTGAGCACTTGTCATGATGTGCTCGGCAGATCCAAAAAAGTCTACTCACTTGCATCTGAGAGGCATCCGATAGACAAAAAACCGCCGCGGAAGGGGGCCGACTCCCTCCGCGGCGGTTGTTTGCGTTGGTTTTGCGACGGTTTTGTCCGCTTGCTACTCGCTGTAGCGGGTGGCGATGGCAGCTTGCACCATGCCAGCGCTCATGAGGTACGTCACCAGGAAGTAGCCACCATAGGCCGCCAGGAAAATCGCGCAGGTGAGGCCCACGGTGCCGCCGATGCTCATATCGCCGAATACGCTCACCAGCTCGATGATCACCTTGAGCGCCACAAAGGAGTGCGCCAGACCCACTGCCAGCGGGAACAGGAAGAACACCGCTTGCTGTGCCATCACCGAATGCCGGATCTGACGGTCGTCACAGCCGATCTGCGCCAGCACGCGATAGCTGCGGCTGCCGTCGGCCACGTTGGAGAGCTGCTGGATCGATAGAATCGCCGCGCATGCAACGACCAATACAAAGCCAATGTAGATGGCCAGATAGCTAATCATGCCGTTCATCTGCGCTGCTTGCGTGTACATCTCGGAACGCGTGATGAAGACTCCCCACGACCCCGGCTCCTTGCCGTCAACGAGCAGATTGTCGAGCAAGGTGTATTTAATGCTCTCGTCTGCCTTGGTCACATCCATCCCCTGTTTGTAGTTAACGAGCAGGCTACTGGCATACGGCTGCAGATTAAGTTGGGACAACAGCTCGTCGGCAACGACGACGGTACCCGGATTACTGCCCATCGCCGAGTTGGCGATGGCCGCTGTGTCCTTGTCCGACTTATCGGTTGCGGGCTTGAGCGTATGCCCGCCCAAGGTGAGGGTATGGCCCCCAGCCATGTATTTGGTGTACAGGTCGCCCAGCTCGCCGCCCATATCACACGTAAGCACGTACTGGTCGCGACCAATGCTCACCGGATCCTCGCCCATCATCTGGCGCAGTTTATTGTACTGGCTCGCCGGCGTCACAAACAGGCCCATATCATCGGCATTGCTGCCCTCGAGCGCCTTCGGAAGCTTTTCGCCCATGGTCTTGCACATCTCGCCTGCCACCACCGAGGGGCCCGAGCCGCCAAGCGGGTAACTCAGATACGAATCGATCTGCACATGCTCACCGGCAACATCGGCGATATTGACCTTCTTGCCGGTCTCGTCGTTGTTGTCCGCCGACTTGCACTCGCCATGCCATGCAGCGTACAAATCGACCGTTGCATCTGCCAGCACCATACGATCGGCCTCAGACGGATTGACATACTCCTTGTAGTAGTCGAGCCTATCGGGCGTGTAATAGACATACGTCTGAGATACGTCAACAGGGTTATAGCGCTCCAGATTCTCGTTCATCACGTTGGCAATAGACATACCGCACGTCACCGAGGTAATGGCCAAAAACAGGATCATCGCGATGACGCCCATCGAAAAGCACACCGTGTTGACCTTGGCCGCAAGCTGGCGCACGGTAAACATGTTGAGGCCGCGCCAGTACACGCCGCGCAGGCTCTGCAGCAGCTTGATGAGCATGCCCGAGAGTCCCCAGAACAGGGCAAAGGTGCCTACCGTGACCATGGCCGTGGTGATGCCAAACTGGCTCATTGCCCCGTCCAGCTTGTCGCCCGTCTCGGTTAGCGGGAACCCATCACGTAGCAGACGGTAATAGGCCACGCCCACCAGCACCACGCCCACAGCAAAGATGGCAATCGCGATCCAGGGATTGCGCGTCTTGATGCTCTCGTTGCGACGCTCGGCACCCATGAGTTCAATGAGCTTAGTGCGACGAACGGCGCGCAGGTTCAGCAGTAACGTGAGTACAAACATCACGAGCATGCAGGCAAGGGTCAGGTTGAACGCATGCACCGAGAAAAAGAAGCGGAAATTGGCGATCTGCGTCTTAAAGAGCGAGGCCGTAAAGAACGTCATGAGCTGGGAGAGCCCCACGCCCAGCAAAATGCCGGCGGCAAAGGCCACGACCGATACTATCACGGTCTCGAGCGCCATGATCGTGGCGACGCGCCCGCGCCCCATGCCGAGCACCTGGTACAGGCCAAACTCCTTTTTGCGGCGTTTCATGATGAAGTTATTGGCATACACCATCAAAAAGGCCATGACGCCGGCCAAAAAGTACGTAAGGTAACCGAGCATGGTGCCCATGAGCTCGGACAGTCCCTCTTCCTCGATGCCGGCAATGTCGACCTGCATCGAGACGGTGTTGAAGGCATAGAAGACCGTGACGCCCAGGGTGAGCGTCAGCAAGTAGACGAGGTAATCGCGGCCGGCGCGGCGGACGTTACCCCAGGCGAGTTTACAGAGCATCGGAGCCCTCACCGCCCATCATGGCAACGACCTCCATAATGCGGTCGAAGAACTCTCGGCGGTCGGTGTCGCCGCGGCGCAGCTCGGTAAAGATCTTGCCGTCACGGATAAACAGCACGCGGCTCGTGTAGCTGGCAGCAAAGCTGTCGTGCGTAACCATGAGCACGGTGGCGCGCAGGCGGCGATTCAGGGCCTCCAGGCTCTCGAGCAGCAGGCGGGCGCTCTTGGAATCGAGGGCGCCGGTGGGCTCATCGGCCATGATCATAGTGGGATCAGTGACGAGCGCGCGAGCCGCGGCAACGCGCTGCTGCTGGCCGCCGGACATCTGATAGGGATACTTGTCGAGCACCTGGCTAATGGACAGACGCGCGGCCACATCCTGCACGCGGGTCGAGATCTCGGCTGCGTTCGTGCGGGCGATGGTGAGCGGCAAGGCGATGTTCTCGCGCGCCGTGAGCGTATCGAGCAGGTTGGAATCCTGGAAGATAAAGCCGAGCTCCTCGCGGCGGAACTGCGAGAGCTTGGCCTGCTTCATGCGCGTCACGTCCTGGCCGTTGATGCGAATGGTGCCGCTCGTGGCGGCATCGATGGTCGACACGCAGTTGAGCAGCGTCGACTTGCCCGAGCCCGAGGCGCCCATGATGCCAACAAATTCGCCGCGGTTGACGGTGAAGCTGACGTCGTTGAGCGCGCGGGTCACGTTGCCCAACGCGCCGTATACCTTTTCGAGATGCGCGACCTCCAGTACCGGGGCCGCCATGTGCGTGGTTTGCATACCGAGTCCTTTCTTGCAATCAGTCTACGGCATCTATAGTCGCAAGAAGCCGAGTCGGCTACCATCGATATGGCTTACGCTTGCCTTACCGTTGTGTAAGGTACGGGTAGCTAGCCTGCCACGTGTTGATATTGAGAGAGGACTCCTGTTGAAGACTGTTCATGTTGCCGCTGGGATCATTCGCAAGGATGGATCTGACGAGCTGCTTGCCGTGCAGCGCGGCTACGGCGACATGCAGGGACTTTGGGAGTTCCCCGGTGGCAAGCTCATGCGCGGCGAGACGCCCGAAGACGCCGTGCGCCGCGAGCTCATGGAAGAGTTGCAGGTAAAAGTCACCAACCTGCGCGATTTCTACACCGTTGAGTATGACTACCCCGATTTTCATCTCTCGATGGAGTGCTATTACTGCTCGCTGGCTAAAGAGTCCGGCGAGCCCCAGAAGCACGACCGCCAGCTCGATATCCGCTGGATTCCGCGCGCCTCGCTTGCCACGGTGGAATGGATGCCCGCCGACAAGGGGCTCATCGATGCTCTGATTGAGCTGAAGGAAGACCGGCTTGAGGCCAACAGCACTGTCAACGACGCCGAGGCCGCCACGACCGAACGCCCCGCCGCCAAACCCAAGCGCGCGCCTAATCGCCGCAGCAAAAAGCGCCCCAAGCCCGGCCTGCTGGACGGCATCGATACCTCGGACCTTTCCGCCGACGAGCGCGAACTGGTCCGCCGTCGCGCCGCCATCAAAAAGTCCATGAAGGGCAACAAGCGCGCCAACACCAAGCCCGAGCTGCTCGTACGTCAGCGCCTACGGGCCGCGGGCCTTACGGGCTATCGTTTGGAATGGAAGGTACCCGGCAAGCCCGACATCGCCTTCCCCGGCCGCAAGATCGCCATCTTCGTCAACGGTTGCTTTTGGCACCGCTGCCCCAAGTGCAACCCAAGCCAGCCCAAGCGCAACGTTGAGTTTTGGGAGGCAAAGTTCCGTCGCAACGTCGAGCGCGACCGCGCTGCTGTGGCAGCGCTCACTCAAATGGGCTGGACGCCCATAACCATCTGGGAATGCGAACTCAAAAAAGACCGCATCGACGCCACGATGGAAAAGGTCATCGAGCAGGTACGGGCTGCAGAGCCGCAGCGCTAACAGCGAGCATTCACACGCCCCACACAGGCGAGCCACATCCACGTCACAAACCTTAGAAAGCCCTTAAGCCCAAAACCTTTCAAGAGTGTTACTCGATACTTCTGACCTGCGGTTTCATCGTAATGCCAAACCTCATTAAGCCTTTCTTTAGCGCTTCTTTGCGACGGCCGCGGCATAATACTGCCAACGCACGGGACCTAGCAGCAAACCCCGCGCGCAATCTTTTGGTGGACATCGAGGAGGCCGCATAAGCATGCATTCTTCCAATGCCGTAGCACGGCAGCCGTCCCTAAAACATGCAGACCTTTTCTCCTTCCCCCCGACACAGAGAGACGGCCTCCTCGACTCCCCCACCACAAAAGCCAAACGCTCAACCAACCAGAGCCACAACTTGCGAGCATCGTTCGAAAAGCTCCAAGCATCCCTAAACAAGGCGTTCCCCGAACAGGCAAGAGCAATCTAAGCCCATCGCGCTTTATACTGATGCCATGCGAAACATGGATCACATAGAATTGCACCGCGGAGGACGCGAGGAAGCGTTTCCCGAGACCGCCGAAGACTGGCCCTATATTGCCGAACGCGCAGAATTCGCTCGCTATCCGGGCAATTCCGTCCCCTGGCACTGGCATTCCGAAGTTGAGCTTTTCTACATGGAACAGGGAGCGATTGACTATCGAACGCGCGCGGCTCATGAGCACGTACGCTTTGAGGAAGGGTCCGCCGGCTTTATCAACGGCGGCGTTTTGCACAGCACGCTGCAATCACCCAATTCGGCACCAGCCATTCAAATGTTGCATATCTTTCAGCCGTCGATGCTCGGCGATCCCGCGGGACGCCTTCAAAAGCGCTATATCAATCCTTTGCTGCAATGTCGAGGCGTCGATGTGCTCAAATGGTCGCCCACCAACCCCGACGATATGCCCTTTATCGATTTGCTAAAGAGTTCCTTTAACCACGACCTTCAACGGCCGCAGAACGAGATGGCGCTTCGGAATAGCTTGTCAGAGCTCTGGATTCAGATTTACGCCAAGGCCGAACCGCTCTTTTCCTCCGACAACGCCTCTTGGATGACCAACCGCGACGTACAGTTCAAGGCAATCCTGGACTATATCCGCGCAAACTATGCAGCCGCTATAGATGTGCCCCAGATGGCATCTGCAGCCGGCATAAGCGAAAGAGAGTGTTACCGTATTATCGAAGCTTGCGCAGGAACGACCCCGGCGGCATATCTGCGCGCATACCGCGTAAACCGTGTTTGCGAACTTTTGGCACACACCACGCGAACGGTCCAGACAGTCGCGCGCCAATGCGGCTTTGCGACAGCAAGCCATCTTGGCCAGGTATTTAAAGAACAAATGGGATGCACTCCTTCGAGCTATCGAGCAGCGAGGCAGAATCTCGATAGCACCAGGCAGAAATCCCGCTAGCCTTTCTTCTGTCACCGCATCAAACTTGCAGGCAAACAACAGAGAGGAGAAATCATATGAAGCACTTTGACCATATCGTATTTGACGTTGATGGGACATTGGCAGATACAGAAGAAAGCGTTCTATCATCGCTTGTCCAGATTGTCCAAGAAGAGACCGGCAAAACGCTCCCCCGACACGAGCTTGAATTTGCCCTCGGCATACCCGGCAAGAACGCCCTTGAGAAACTTGGGATCTACTCACAGGCAACGCTGAATCGCTGGTGCCAAGTTGCCGCCAGCTTTAAAAGCACCATCAGCGTGTTTCCCGGCTTGCACGAAGTTATCGCAACACTCTCCGACAACGGCTGCAAACTTGGCATCGTCTCCTCACGTGCGCGCGACGAATACGCAGAAGAAATTGCACCCCTTGGCTTCGATAAGTATTTTGAGCACATCATCCTTGTCGAAGACACAACCGAACATAAACCCGCACCCGCTCCCATGCTCGAATATCTCCGGCGTACGGGCGCGAATCCTGGCAACGTCGTCTACGTTGGCGACACCGTCTACGACGAACAATGCGCAACTTCGGCAGGGGTCAGTTTTGCCCGAGCAGCATGGGGATCACACCAAGATATCCCAAACGCCACCTACAACCTCAAAACCCCCAACGACCTACTAACCCTAACAACCAAATGACCCACGCGTCCCACCCTTTCAGCCCCAACACCACAAGGGCGATTGAGCAGAACGGCTTGGGCGGGTCCCCGTACTTAGTTTCCAAAATCATTCCGCAGCGCGAAGGCTTCTTATTATTTTCCGCCCAACGCCACAAGGGCGACGACCTCGAGTAGGTCAACCTGGGAGGGACGAGGGCTTAGTCCCCCAATCTTTCCGCAGGGGGCAAAAAGCCTCGCCGCGCGAAGTGCGCAGCGAGGCTTTTTGCATGCCCGAGGACGATTGGGGAACTAAGCCCTCGTCCCTCCCCGGGATATGTAGCGAGTCGGAGTACCCTTGCTGTTACTCTGCTTTGCCCACAGAGTTGAGGTTGGTCATGCGGATCTTAACCAGCTCGGTGATCTCGCGCATGCCCTCCTTGGCCGGCTTCTTAGGATCGAAGCAAGCGGGGTTCTCGGCCATGTAGGCCATGAAGCCCTTGGTGTAGGCCTGACGCAGCTCGGTGGCGTAGTTGACCTTGCAGATGCCGTTCTTCACGGCCTCGGCAACCTGCTCATCGGGCACACCGGAGGTACCGTGCAGAACCAGCGGCACGTCGACGGCGTCGCGAATGGCCTTGACCACGGACTGCTCGATGTGAGGATCGCTCGTGTACACGCCGTGGCTGGTGCCAACGCCAATGGCCAGCGAGGTGCAGCCGGTGCGCTCAACAAACTCCTTGGCCTCGGCAGGATCGGTGTAGGGGCTCTCGCCCTCAACCGCGGGACCGTCGTCCTCCTTACCGCCGACCTTGCCGAGCTCGGCCTCGACGGGCACGCCCATGGCGCGGCCAGCGTCGGCGACGGACTTGGTCAGGGCAATGTTGTCCTCGAAGGACTCGTGCGAACCGTCGATCATGACGGAGGTGTAGCCCGTGCGGAAAGCCTGCATGCAGCGGTCATAGCCATCACCGTGGTCGAGGTGCAGGGCGACGGGCACGGAAGCGCGCTCGGCAGCGGCCTTGACCATGCCGTAGAAGTAATCCAGGCCAGCGGTCTTAATGGTGCCCGGGGTGGTCTGCATGATGACGGGGGACTTGGTCTCCTCGGCAGCGGCCAGAACGGCCATAACAAACTCGAGGTTCTCGACGTTGAACGCGCCGACGGCGTAGTGGCCGGCCTGAGCGTCCTTGAGCATCTTTTCGGTGGTAACAAGTGCCATGAGCGTTTGCTCCTCTCCCTCGCCCGCATCTGGACATCGGGCGTACGTGTCCGCAAGGCGTTTTACCTTGCGTTTTGCTGGGCCCATTGTATGAAAATCACATCTGTCGCATGTACGAGATATCGCCGGCACGCAGGCCAAAACGCTCGTTTTTGAAAAGCAAACGGAAGGGAATCGGACCAAATCCCCCTATCCGATATCCCAGTTTTCGAGCGAATCACCTTTCTTTTGTAGAAAAGATAAGTAATCGAAAGGCGTTTTCTTGCTAGAAAAGAAAATGAACGAAAATGGTTTCAACATAATTCCTGCAAATTTAGGTTGAGGATGGAGCAGCTATGGCCCACGCAACAACACGAGCTTTCGCCGACGAACGACGTGCCGCCATCATGGAAATGCTCGAGCATAACGCCTCCGTGCAGGTGGCAGAAATCGCCCAGACCTTTGGCGTTTCCTCCGTCACTGCCCGCGCCGACCTGGACGCGCTCGCCGAGTCCGGTAAGCTACGCCGCACGCATGGCGGCGCCGTGTCGCTCCACAAACGCCTAACGGTCTCCACGCAGGATCGGCGCATCAACGTCAACGTCGCCGCCAAGCAGGCCATCGCTCAAAGCGCCATTGAACTCGTCAGCGACGGCGACACGTTGCTCGTCGACTCCGGCACCACGGCACTCGAGTTCGTCCGCCTGCTCGATCAGCGCGACGGCATCACCGTCATTACGGCCGATATCACCATCGCCGATTACATCGACGAGAGCATGCCCTCGGTCGATGTCGTCATGCTGGGCGGGGCACTGCGCAAAGGTCATCGCTATCTGTACGGCCCACTTACCATGCAGGCGCTCCAAATGGTCCACGCCGATCTTGCCGTCATGTGCCCTGGCGCTTTTGTTCCCGGCTGCGGCTTTACCACCGACTTTCCCCAGATGGCCGAAACCAAAACGACCATGATCGGCGCCGCCCGTCAAAGCGTGGCCCTCATGGACGCCAGCAAGGTTAACGGACGTGGCATGTACCGCTTTGCCGAGCTCGTCGATGTCAACGCCATCGTCATGGACCGCGACCCCGACGATGCCGTTGCCACCTCTATCGCCGAAATCGCCGACAACACCCGCCCCAACCTCATCGTCGCCAGCGCGTAAACAAAAACCACCACAAAGGTGTCCCCTTTGTGGTGGTTTGCGCGTCAAAAGTGAAGTATTGCTACTTGGAAAGCTCGTCGGCGAGGGCCTCGATCTGAGCGCGCGAGGCGTCGTTGAGCGAGCCCAGGACGGTCACCTTGTTCTGCGCCAGGGTGATGTCCTTCATGCCCTCGAGCTCCTTGGTCATAACCTTGGCAGCGACGGGCGCCCAGGAGCCGGCCTCGACGAGCGCCACCGTACGGTTCTGGTAGGCGTGCTCGGCAAGCGTGTGGATAAAAGTGCTCATGAACGGGAAGATCTCGCCCTGATAGGTAATGGAGGCGAGCACCAGGCGGTCGTAACGGAACGCGTCCTCAACGGCCTCGGCCATATCGTCGCGAGCCAGGTCAAAGACGGAAACCTTCTGGCCGCGAGCCTCGAGCGCAGATGCGAGCTCCTCAACGGCAGCCTTCAGATGGCCGTACACGCTCGCGTAGGCAATCGTGATGCCCTCGTCCTCGGGCTGATAGCTCGACCAGGTGTTGTAGGTGTCGAGGTAATAGCCCAGGTTCTCGGTCAGCACGGGGCCGTGGAGCGGGCAGATGATCTGGATGTCCAGATTGGCGGCCTTCTTGAGCACGGCCTGCACAAACTTGCCGAACTTGCCGACGATGCCAAAGTAATAACGGCGCGCCTCGCAGGCCCACCCTTCCGGATCCTCGATGTCGTTGGCGCCGAACTTGCCAAAGCCGTCGGCACTAAAGAGCACCTTGTCGGTGGCCTCGTAGGAGAACAGCACCTCGGGCCAGTGCACGTTGGGGGCGCCGACAAAGGTTAGGCTGTGGCCGCCCAAATCGAGCACGTCACCCTCCTTGACAACCATCTTGCGCTCGGGGAAGTCGGTGTCAAAGTAGTTAACCATCATGCGGAAGGCGCCCATGCTTGCCACAATCTGTGCCTGGGGATAGCGCTCCATAAAGGCGGCGATGCCGGCGGAGTGATCGGGCTCCATGTGATGGATGACCAGGTAGTCGGGCGTGCGACCGTCGAGTACAGCCTCGAGGTTACCGAGCCATTCGTCGACAAACCCGCCATCGACTGAATCGGCGACAGCGATCTTTTCGCCCAAGATAACGTAGCTGTTGTATGCCATACCGTTCTCGGACACATCGTACTGGCCCTCGAACAGGTCAATGTCGTGATCGTCGACGCCAACGTAGCGGATATCCTTGGTGATCTCCATCAGGCAAAGCCTCCTAGATAGACAAAAGAGCCCGTCTATCATAGCACTCACCTTTATAGCCACGGCTATCTGCCAGCATCCTTACCGATTGTTATTGAAGCGCAATGCCGAGCCGTTGACCTGCGAAAACTATGCGCGCGGAGCTGCCGTGGTATGCCGAACGATGAGCTGACCGGGAATGCGAATGGCGACGGGCCTGTCCGACGCCCCCGCCTTGGGAACCGCATGCTCGAATACCTCGCGTCCACGCTGATGCAAATCGAATCGGACAGTCGTGAGCTCGTTATGTGCGACAAAGTCGTCGAGCGAGTCATCAACGCCCACCACGCTCACGTCCTCGGGCACGCGCAAGCCGCTATCGCGCAGCGCGGCGATGGCGCCGTTTGCCATTTGGTCGTTTGCCGCATAAATCGCCGTCATGGTGCGGTCGTGCTCGGCCAGATATCTGCCGGCCTCGTAACCGCTGTTGGCAGACCAATCGCCCTCGAGCGGCGCCTGCGGCTTAATGTGCCTACGCTCGAGCGCGTCCTGCCAGCCGGCGCGACGAAACTGATCATCGACCGAGAACGACGGGCCACCAATATAGCGAATCTGCTCGTGCCCCAGTTCAAACAAATGATCCATGAGCAGCAGCGAGCAGCCGTAATGATCTGAGTCGACCGTGGTCACCCGCGGGTGCGCATACATGGTGACGATAACCGTGCCAATACCCGGCAACGGGTCGAATGTCTCAAAATCGGGCGCCATACGACTCATGCCGATGATGATGCCGTCCACCGGCAATGCGGCCATACGACGCGTGGCCTCGGCAAGCGAAAACTCCTCGGTCTTGGACATCTCGACCAGCGTGATGGCGCAATTATGCTCGCGAGCAGCGCTGGCGATGCCGTCGATCATTGAGAGGTTGCCAAACTTGGTGACATCGTTGACGCACAGGCCGACTGAATGGTAACGGCCGTCGCGCAGCGAGCGACCGGCATAACTCGGACGAAAGCCGAGCTCTTGCATAGCGGCCTGCACGCGCTGGCGCGTCTGCTCGTTAACGTTGGGCAAGCCGTTGGCGACGCGCGAAACCGTCTGCTGTGAAACGCCAGCAGCGCGGGCGACGTCGGCCATAGAAACCGGACGCGTACCTGTATCGTTGGAAGGGCGCCTTGCCACAAAATCACCTTCGCTCTTACGAGGTATGAATAGCGTAGATGTGGGCCCAAGCGGAAATACACCCCGCGCCGAGACCCGCTATCGTCGGACGCATGTTAACGTACTCTACTTTTTCTATCAGCGGTTCTTCTGCTCTATAAGTCCATACAGCCGCACCGTTCGCGGCTGAAAAGCTACCGATTACCAGATTCTCAAAAATAGATACACGCTGTGTTATGAGTACGTTAACATAGCTTTTAACGTGCAACGCCGCGAACGCCTCGTTTGTGGTGCTCAAAATTGTTAACGTACTCACAACAACACGGACCCATCTGTTCGGTGCCAAGGAAAGGACCCCCATGACCGCCCCCGACGAAAAGACACTCGCTACCCTCACCAAGCTGTTTGAGGAGGAGTTTGGCCCCATCGGCGACCGCCAGGTGCTCTACGTGCACGCGCCCGGGCGCTCCGAGATCAGCGGCAACCACACCGATCACGAGGGCGGCCACGTTATCGCCGGCTCGCTCGATGTCGCCGTTGACGGTATCGCCGTGGCAACCGACTCCAACAAGGTCCGCGTCGCCGACGAGGGCTACCCCACGTTTGAGATTACGCTCGACACGCTGGATGTTCAGGAGTCCGAAAAGGGCACGTCCGCAAGCCTCGTACGCGGCATGGCCCACGAGATCGCGGCACTTGGTGTTGAGCCCCAGGGTTTCGACTTTACCTTTACCTGCTCCGTCCCCTCGGGCGGCGGCCTTTCTAGCTCGGCTGCCGTCGAGGCCGCGTACGGTCGTGCCATGGAGACGCTCTGGGGCGCGCCCGCCATTGATCCCGTCGCGCTCGCCCAGATGAGTCAGCGCACCGAGAACAACTACTACGGCAAGCCCTGCGGTCTGATGGACCAGGCCGCTGTGTGCCTGGGCGGCCTTGCCTACATGGACTTTGAGGACCAGGCCCAGCCTAAGACCCAAAAGCTCGAGCTCAACTTTGAGGATCACGGCTATGCGCTCGTGCTCGTTAAGGTCGGCGCCGACCACGTGGCAGCTACCGACGACTACGCCGCCGTTCCGCGCGAGATGCAGGACGTCTCCGCCGAGTTTGGCAAGGCACGCCTGTGCGAGGTCAACGTTGCCGACTTTGACGCCAAGCTCCCCGAGCTGCGCGCCAAGCTGGGCGACCGCGCTTGCCTGCGCGCCGTTCACTACTGGTACGAGAACGGCCTGGTCGACAAGCGCTGGGCAGCCCTGAACGCTGGCGACATTGACCAGTTCCTGGTCCTGACGCGCGAGTCCGGCGCCAGCTCTGCCATGTACCTGCAGAATGTTGTTGCCAAGCTGGGTTCCGAGCAGCCTTCCATGTATGCCCTGGCGCTGGCCGAGCACGTGCTCGACGGCCGCGGCGCCGTTCGCATTCACGGTGGCGGCTTTGGTGGCACCATCCAGGCCTTCGTGCCGCTCGATCTGGTCGACACCTTCATTGCCAAGATGAACGGCTGGCTGGGCGAGGGCTCTGCCCGTCACTACGCCATCTCTGACAAGGGGGCTTACGCGGCATGGCTGTAATGACTGACGTGCGCGAAGCGGCGCAGAACCTGATCGAGTACGCCATTCATCGATCGATGATCGGCCAGGACGATCGCATCTGGGCATACAACACCATTCTGGAGTGCATCGGCGCTACGGGCCCCGCGCTCGATATGGCCTGGGCGCTCCAGGTTGAGAAACTCTCGCTCTTGCACCCCAATACCCTGCCCGACTTTGATCTTGAAGGCACGCTTGCCGCGCTTTCCGAGGCCGCCGTTGCCAATGGTGCTGTCGAGGATACGGCGTCGGGCCGCGACCGCATCGCCATGCGCATCATGGGCGCGCTCATGCCGAGGCCTTCGGTTGTAAACGAAGAGTTCAACGGACGTATGGGCGTCAACGAGCCCCGTGCCGCGACCGACTGGTTCTACGGCCTGTGCTGCGACGCCGGCTACGTGCGCCGCGCCGCCATCGCGCGCAACATCAAATGGAGCACCCCCACCAACTGGGGCGATCTTGAGATCACCATCAACCTGTCCAAGCCCGAGAAGGACCCGCGCGATATCGCCGCGGCAGGTGCCGCCAAGAACACGGGCGAGAAGTATCCCGCCTGCCAGCTCTGCATCGAAAACGAGGGCTATCCCGGACGCTCCGCCGCAGCCGACGGCGGCGCTCACCCCGCTCGCCAAAACCTGCGCATTATCCCCATCCAGCTCAACGGCGAGCGCTGGGGCTTCCAGTACAGCCCGTACGCCTACTTTAACGAGCACTGCATTGCCATGAGCTCCGAGCATAGTCCGATGCACGTCGACCGCAAGGGCTTGACCTGCCTGCTCGACTTTGTGGACCTGTTCCCGCATTACTTCATCGGCTCCAACGCCGACCTGCCTATCGTGGGCGGCTCGATTCTGTCGCACGACCACTTCCAGGGCGGCGCGCACGAGTTCCCCATGATGCATGCCGCCGAGGTCTCGCAGTTTAGCGTGCCCGGTTTTGACCAGGTCACCGGCACTGTGCTGCAGTGGCCGCTCTCGGTGCTGCGCCTGCGCTCGCATGACCGCGCTCAGCTGCTCGACGCTGCCGAGAAGATTATCCTCGCCTGGCGCGAGTGGACCGACGAGTCTGTGGGCGTTATCGCGCACACGGCCGACGGCGTAGCGCACAACACCGTGACGCCCGTCATCCGCCGCGTCGACTCCCGCGGCAACGCCGGCGGCGAGATTTACGAGGCCTACCTGGCGCTTCGCTGCAACATCACGACCGACGAGCATCCGCTGGGCGTTTTCCACCCGCATGCCGAGTACCATCACATTAAGAAGGAGAACATCGGCCTGATCGAGGTTATGGGCCTGGCTATTCTTCCGCCGCGCCTGGTTCCCGAGCTCGGCGCTGTCCGCGAGCACCTGCTGGCAGCCAAAGCCGATACCAGCTACGACCTTGCCAGTGCGCTCGAGGGCGACGACCTTTGCCGCAGCCATGCCGCGTGGGCCGAGGACGTCTATGCCCGCCGCGCCGACGAGCTTACGGCGGATAGCGCCATCGGCATCCTGCACGAGGAGGTCGGCGTGGTGTTTGGCCACGTGCTCGACAACGCCGGCGTCTTTAAATGGGACGAGGCCGGCCGCGCCGCCCAGCAGCGCTTTATCGACTCACTGTAATGATCCCTTAGGGACGGAGGAAAACGGATCATTTCCGCCCACACGACAACGGCGCCCGCCGGCAACATCGCCGACGGGCGCCGTTTTTGAGTGTAGCCATTGGGGACGTTCTTAAACGACTAGTCAAACAAGAACGTCCCCAACGACTAATGACTCGAGCGTGGAAAATCCCCCACTTTGAACTCGTATGGGCACCAAAAGCGGGAGATTATCCACGCTCATTCTATTAGGAGTCGCAACCGCTACAACTCTACGACCTCAACGTTGCTGTAGATCTCGTCCCAGCGGTCCATGACCAGATGGCCGGTCTTGGGATCCATGGCGTTGAGCTTACCGCAGGTATTGGCGGTCTTGAGCACCGTGACGTCGTCGGCACCAGCAGCAATGGCATGCGCAAAACCGGCGATGGTCGAGTCGCCGGAACCCGTTGCGTTCACAGCCGCAATCGCGGGCGTCTTGGCGCGGAACGCGCGACCCTCATGGAAGCCCACCGAACCGGCAGCGCCCATCGAAACGACAACCCAGGGAATACCGGCAAAGCGGCCATCGGCGGCAAGCGCCTCGCGCAGGGCATCGACATCATCGGTCGTAAAGGACGTACCCAGTAGGCCGTTAATCTCGGTCAGGTTGGGCTTTACGAGCTCGGGCTTAGCGTCGGACTCCAGCGCTGCCTCCAGCGATGCACCCGAGGTGTCGAGCAGCACCTTGGCGCCCGCCTCCTCGGCGATCTTGACGAGCTCGGCATAGTAGCCGGCATCGACGCCACGCGGCAGCGAGCCCGAAAGCGTCACAACGTCCGCCTTCGCCGCGAGCTCGGCGAACTTGGCCGTAAAGGCCTCGAGCTCGGCCGGGGCGATTTGCGGGCCGCTCTCCAGCAGCTCGGTCTGATTACCCTCGTGCAGAATATTCAGGCAAATGCGCGTCTCACCGGCGATGGGCACAAAGTCGTTCTTGACGCCGTCGGCATCCATAAGCTCGGCCATATAGGCACCCATGTGGCCGCCAAGCAGACCAGTCGCGAGCACGTCGTCTCCCAGTTGCAGCAGCACGCGGCTCACGTTGAGGCCCTTGCCGCCAGCGGTCTTTTCGGGCGTGACGCGGTTAACGTCGTCAATGACCAGCTTGTCGAGCTGATAGCGCGTATCAATCGACGGGTTCATGGTAACGGTCAGAATCATATTGAACTCCTGTTCCGGGGCGGCATGACCCACCCCAAACATACGATAGCTCGTTAAAGGATCTCGATCTCAAAGCCGCGGGTGACGGTCTCCCCCGGCTTGGCAACCAGGCAGCCACGCTTGTGCTCCAGAATATCGTCCTCATCGGAGCAGGTAGACAGGCCGCCCCACGGTTCCACGGCCACAAAGTCGCCCTCGGGCTTGCTCCACACAATCAGGTACGGCATATCCTGGAACGTCAGGCGCACGCCCTTGTCCTCGGTTTTCTTGGTCAGCGTAACCACGCGGCTCTCGAGCACATCAAAGATGGTCTCCGCGAAGTCGAAGAGTTCGTGGGTAAGCGGCAGGTTCTGGTCGATCATGGGGTTCTTACTGCGATGCTCAACATCAATCAGGCCCGTCGAGGGAACGGCAGTACAGAGCTCGGCGGCCTCACGCTGATCAAAACGAAGCTCATAGTCGTCATAGGACTCGCCCTCGTCGAGCGGGCACTTAAAGCCGGGGTGGCCACCCACAAAAAACGGCATGTCCTCGGTGCCCTCATTGGTCACCTCGTACGACACGGCCACCTTTTCCGAATCGACCTTGTAGCGAGCAACGATCTTAAACGGATACGGGTACTGCTCGAGCAACTCGGCATGGTCGGCAGAGCTTAGGCTCAACGCAGCCATGTTGTCGCTCTGCTCCTCGAGCTTCCACTCCTGCTTGCGGGCAAAGCCGTGGCGGGCAAGCTTGACCTCGCGGCCACCCATGGTCATTGCGTGACCGTCACGAAGGCCGCCGCAAATCGGAAAGCAAATGGGTGTCTGGCCCGACCAGACCGAAGGATCGCCCTGCCACAGGTACTCGCGACCGTTGGCTTTAATCGAAGTGAACGATCCGCCAGCCGTGCTCAGTGCCACACGAATAGAACCGTTATCAAGAACAAACTCCATAGGAGCCTTCCCTTTCGTACGCCAGCCCGCCAAGTCAATAGGGCTGATAGAAAACCGGCCCGCGCCCCCTCACAGAAACGCGAGCCGTCAATTGAAAAGCTACAGAATGCCGGGTACCGCCAAAACGAAGCACTCAAGCCAAGCAAGCAAACGTGTTATCGGAGCAGCTAGCCGAACCAGAACGCTTCCCAACAACAGCGGCAACCCTGCTGGTACCCCCTACGTCAGCGAGCGGCGCTCAGGTGCCCCAGGTCGCCGCGAAAGAGGAGCGACGCGTACTTCATGTACGCGAGCGACGGTTTGAGCGGCGAGATGGGGTGCCTGAGCGCCGCGCAGCGTCGACCCGTTACGCGGTTTGGCAAAACCGCGTAACCCCACTAGTCGTGGTATTCGCCGCGGTCCCACTTCTCGAGGAACTCGTCAAAGAAGTGCGGGTCAGCCTGAGCCTCGGCGTCGGCCTTATTGCAGGCGTCGATCTTGGCGATCAGGGCATCGTGCTCGGGGGTCTTCTCGTAGGGCTCCTCCAGGAAGGCAAGCATAATGTCGGCCATCAGGAACTCGCCGGTAATCTTGCCGCCAAAGCCCACGATGTTGGCGTTGAGCTCGCGACGGGCATACAGGGCAGAGGTCATGTCGCGGACCAGGGCGCAGCGGGCGCCGGGAACCTTGTTGACGGCGTTGGTGATGCCGATGCCGGTGCCGCACAGGGCCACGCCAAAGTCGGCCTTACCGCTGGCAACAGCCTCGCCCACGGCCTTACCGTAGATGGGATAGTGCGTACGGGTGTGGCTGTAGGTGCCACAGTCGAGCACCTTGTAGCCAGCCTGCTCCAGGCGGTCAGCCAGATAGATCTTCTCGTCCGTAACGATATGGTCGCAACCGATTGCGATGGTCTTCTTCATCAGAACGTCCTTTCGTCTGAATTCACAAGTTGAGGTAGAAGTTCGAGTTCTCGGTGGCTCTCGTTAGGCCATCTTGTTGAGCATGTCGACACGGATCTGGTGACGGCCGCCAGCGTACTGGGCGCGCAGGAACTCGCGGGCGATCTTCTTGGCGACCTCGGTACCCACAACGCCCGGGCCCATGGTGACCATGCGCGAACCGTTGTGCTCGCGGGTCATGTAAGCGGAACGCTCGTCGGAAATGTTGGCGACGACCATGCCCTTGATCTTGACGGCGGCCATATAGGAGCCGACGCCGTACTTATCGAATGCGAAGCCCTGGGAATCCTTGTGCTCCAGCAGGTCCTTGGCAACGGCGGTCGCGGAATCGACAAAGTCCGCGGCAGGGGTCTCGGAATAGTCGACGACCTCGTGACCGTCGGCGATGAGCATCTCCTTGATGGACTCCTTCATCGACATACCGTCGGCATCGGAAGCGATTACAACCCTCATGACATCCTCCTTGAGAGATACGCAGGTGCGTAGTTTCTGTTTGGAAGTGTTGAATCGCGTTCAGGTCCGGGCATCTGAATGTGCGGTTCTTCACTGTTCATGTTTATTTGAACACATTCGAACAGCGACTGCAACCATTATTTGTTTATCTTTGTTCTTTTTTGAACAAATACCGTTCACGGATGATTGGCGACCGTTTGAGCCCGGCGCAGACGTAGCGACCATGTGTTCAGCAAACAAAAGGGCGGCCGAGAACGTGTCTCGGCCGCCCTTCTTACGGTTGATCTTCCAAAGATCGCTTTGCCGCTTACTCAGACTGCCCGCTCTTCTTGGCATGTTTGGACGGAGCGCTCAGAAAACGGCCCGTCAAATAGTTCGCCGGGCCAGAGATATCGATCCCCAGTAGCGTGTGTCCCAGCCACAGAAACGCCGCGAGCACCAGCAGCGGGATAACGCACGAGGTCACGATCATCACGATGACGCCTTCGATCAGATCGGTCACCTGCCGCACGATCTCGTCGGTCATCTGCTTGGCACCACTGGTTACCGACGTGACCAGGCTCGAGGCCCCGTCAGTCAACTGCTCGAGTACGTTTTTGGACTCCGTGACCTCGGCCTTTTTCTTGCTTGCCTTGGAGTTATCGCTATCTGCCGCACTCGCAGCGCCGGCCGACTTTTGCTCGGCCACCTCGATGCTAACGCGATACGTTTCATCGACCTTCTGCGACACCCATACGCTTGCGGGCACAAGCGCCATGCTGATCACGGCAACCACCAACACGCGCGTCGCCACGCGGCGCAGGACGGCGCTCGTGCTCCAGCGCCCGTGAATGCCAAGCGACACCGCAAAGAGCACCAACGCAAACGGGATTAAGATGCCCAAGCCAACCGACCACAAAATCGTGAGCAAGTATTTCTCTAGGTATAGCACGGCAAGCACGATACCAAGGTTGCCTGAAAGCTGCGCAAGCTGCTCGGCAACCGGCGTTCCCGTATCACCCGGCAGCGCGGTAATGCCCGCAGACAGCGCCACGCACGAGGTCGTGAGCGCCAGTACGTTACCTTTCTTTTGGTCGATAACCTCGATGGTGGAGTCCCAAGTCTTGGTATCGGCAAAATGCGGGCGCGCGACAAAGCCCGACAGGAGCGCCATAACCACAAGGGCGACGATGATGCCAATCTGCAGTTTTTTGTTTGCGCACACGACATCGGACAGGCTGGGCTGCAGCTCGGTTACTGTCGTGTGCTCGGTTATCTGGACAGGACGCCCATGAGCCATCTCGCGCGCATCTCTTTTTTGTATTGACCCGTTATCCGGCATTTGGATACCTCCTCAGTCCGGTCTGTATTGCGGATGGAAGTATACCCACCCAGCAAAAAACCGAACGGGAGGGCGTGCAGAAGCTCCATAACGCTGCTAGTCGAATAGTGCCATTTCAAAACTATGCCGGTTTACTACGATAAAACCGATAGGACCGACCACATTTGCTATTAGCAGAAAATGACAAGCTTTCTACCTGCGGCTTTGATAACGCTGTTCTTTCCATAGTTGAAAGAATGCGATTCATCGTAGTAAACCGGCATAGTTTTGTAACCGACAGACCGAGTCGGCACCGCAGCAAACCTAATGACCCGGTTTCTTCCATCCTCAAAGGATCGAATGCATGGCAGGAGTGTCCCAAACTGCCGGCAGATAAGGAACGTCCCCAAGTGCCGGGTAAACAGAAAAAGCCCTGCCGCGGGTAGCGGCAGAGCTTTTGGAAGGGGACTTGGTTGTGAGAGCTCGTTAGGCGAGCTTAGCCTCGAGTGCGGCGATGCGCTTATAGGCATCGATGGTAAAGCGGGTCTGCTTCTCCAGGATCATGGTGGTCATGAGAGTATCCTGAGCGTGAGCCATGATGAAGGTCATCTCCATCTCGCCGCCGCCGGCCTCCTGCGAAAGCAGCTTGGTCTGCGTGTCGTGGGCGCCGATAAGTGCATCGCTGGCATCCTTGTGCAGCTGCTCGGCCTTCTCAAAATCACCCTCGCGAGCAGCATCGAGCGCTGCAAGCAGATCGGTCTGGGCGTCGCCCGCGTATGCGACAATCTCGAATCCAACCATCGAGATTTCTTCTTTGGTTGCCATATTGCGTTCCTTTCACATATGAACCAACGGAGAGCATCGCGTCCGGGCATACGCGCTGCGCTGTGTATGGCAGGAACATTAACATTCAAACAAAAAAGAACAGCGCAAAACGTAATTTCGAGCTATGAACGGTTGCTTTTCGCCCGTGAACGGTTTTTAAACCAATCTGAACATTCTCGAACACAATTAGCGGCAACCCAAACAGGTCCGCACCCTAGCGTACATAGCGCACCGTATCGCCCTCGACGAGCACACCCGGAAACAGCATGTGCTCCACACCGGGTGCAGCGCCCTCGGCGCCGGCAATCTTGTCGACCGCCCACATGCCGACGCGCTTGTTGTCAAAGCGCACCGTAGTCAGGCGACGATCGGGCACGATATCGCCCAAACTATCGTCAACACCCACCACGCTTACGTCCTCGGGCACGCGCCTTCCGCACGACTCGAGCCCGCGAATGCAGCCGTAGGCCATGGCATCGTTGGAAGCATAAATGGCCGTACAGGTCGGATCGTCCGCCAGAGCCTGACCGGCAGCATACCCGCTCCGTGCCGTCCAATCGCCACGGACGAGTCGCGGCGGCTCAATACCATGCGCGCGCAATGTCTCACGCCAGCCCTCCTCGCGTTGCATGCCCGAAAGCGAGCGCTCGGGGCACGAGATAAAGTGCACGGTCCTGTGCCCCTGCCCCAGCAAGTACTCGACCACCTGGCGCGAGCAATCGAACTGGTCGTTATCGACCGTCGAGCACAGCGGGTGCTCCAGCATGGTAACGAGCACCGTCTGCATACCGGGCAGCGGCTCAAAGGTGCCAAAATCCGCCGGCATGCGGTTCATGATCACAACCATGCCGTCCACCGGAAGCGCACTCATGCGCGTTGATGCGCTCTCGAGGGTATAGGGGTGTCCATCTACTTTAGTAAGGGTGATGGCATAGCCGTGTTTGTCGGCTGCGGCGGCAAAGCCCTCCATACGGTCGAGGTTGCCGGTACCGGTAATGTTGAACATGGCGACGCCGACCGTCTTGAACTTGCCGCGACGCAGCGACCGGCCGGCAAAGTTTGGACGATAGCCAAGCTCGCGCATGGCGGCGCGCACGCGCTCCTTGGTCTCGGGGCGCACGCTGGGCGAATCATGCACGGTGCGCGAGACCGTCTGCTCCGAGACGCCCGCGAGACGTGCCACGTCTTTGACGGATACCGATTTTTTAACAGCGGCCATAGGTCGATCTTTCTATGTCAACGATGCCATTGGTGGCACCCTACGCAGTCAAATGAAACGTCTTTAAGTATATCTAACGCCTCCTCCGCCATACGCTCACCACCCAAAACCTACCGTTCACCGACATTTTTGCTTCCCCGAACGGCTTTTGTAGTCCAAATGTTAACGTTGCCACTGTGCAAACACAGAGCCACCGGGCGGCTCAAACGTTTACGCATAAGGAATCGACGGTTCGCAGGCACAGGAACCATCAGTTCGCGTCTTTTTTTGTGTCGCAAAATGGCAACGTCAACATTTTGGCAACCGAACGCCAAAAGTTACCATCGTTGCTAACCCACCGACTCTTAGGAGCATTGCATGGAGCAACTCATCGCCATCATCGAAAAGGGCCAACCCTTTTTCAACGCGATCGCCCGCAACAAGTACCTCAAGGCGATCCGCGACGGCTTTATCTCCGTCATCCCCATCATCATCTTCTCGTCCATCTTCTGCCTGGTAGCCTCGGTCCCCAACATCTGGGGTTTCTACTGGCCCGATGACATCAACAACGCCCTGTGGAAGTGCTACAATTACTCCATGGGCATCCTGGCCATCGCCTGCGCCGCCACCACGGCCAAGCACTTCGCCGACGCTCAGAACCGCGACCTGCCCAAGAACAACCAGATCAACTTCATCTCGTGCATGTGCGCGGCCATCATCGGCTTCTTGCTCCTTTCGAGCGACACGATCGCCACGGACGCCGCCAGCGGCTTCAACACCACCTATCTTGGTTCCAAAGGCCTGCTGACTGCCTTCATCGCTGCATTTGTGACCGGCATCATCTACAAGTTCTTTATTAAGCGCAACATCACCGTCAAGATGCCCGAGCAGGTTCCGCCCAACATTTCGCAGACCTTTAAGGACATCATCCCCTTCTCCGTCTGCATCACCGTCTTTTGGGTCTTTGACATCGTCTTCCGCGCTGCCTTTGGCTTCTGCTTTGCCCAGGGCGTCATCCAGGTGTTCCAGCCCCTGTTCACCGCCGCCGACGGCTACATCGGCCTCGCTGTGATCTACGGTGCCATGAGCCTGTTCTGGTTCGTCGGCGTCCACGGCCCCTCGATCGTCGAGCCCGCCATCGCCGCCGCTCTCGTTGCCAACATGACCGACAACCTGGCTGCGTTCCAAGCTGGCCAGCACGCTTCCGCTGTCCTGACCCAGGGTGCCCAGTACTTCGTCGTCTGCATGGGCGGCACCGGCGCCACGCTCGTCCTGGTCTTTATGTTCTGCTTCCTGGCCAAGTCTCAGGAGATGCGCGCCGTCGGTAAGGCAGCCATCGTCCCCGTGTGCTTTGCCGTCAACGAGCCGCTGCTGTTCGCCGCGCCTATCGTGCTCAACCCCGTCTTCTTTGTCCCGTTTGTTTTTGCCCCGATCGCCAACATCTGGATCCTCAAGGTCTTTATCGACTTCTTGGGCATGAACGGCTTTATGTACACCCTGCCCTGGACCGTCCCCGGCCCCATCGGCACCATCATGGGCCTGGGCTTCCAGCCGCTCGCCTTTGTGATGCTCGCCATCATCCTAGTCGTCGACTTTGCCCTGTACTACCCGTTCTTCCGTGCCTATGACGCCCAGAAGTGCGCCGAGGAGGCCGAGATCTCCCAGGAGGAGCTCGCCGCCAAGAACGCCGAGAAGGCCGCCAAGCTCAACGATGCCTTCCAGGGCAAGGCTGACGCCAAGAGCGTTGCCGCCGGCGCTGCTGCCGAGGCCGTGAAGGTCGACGCCCCTGCCGCTTCTGCAGCACCCGCTGCCGAGGCAACGACCGCCAGCGACCTCAACGGCAAGCGCGTGCTCGTGCTCTGCCAGGGCGGCGGAACCTCGGGTCTGCTCGCCAACGCGCTGGCCAAGGCTGCCAAGGAGCGCGGCATCAATCTTGAGACCGCTGCCGAGGCATATGGCAACCACGTGGACATGCTCCCCGACTTTGACCTGGTCGTCCTGGCTCCGCAGGCCGCAAGCTACCTGGCCGACCTTCAGAAAGACTGCGAGCGCGTGGGCAACAAGTGCGTCGCCTGCCGCGGTAAGCAGTACATTGAGCTCTCCCAGAACGGCGACAAGTCTCTCGCCTTCGTGAGTGAGCAACTTTCGAAGTAAGTAACGCCCAGGGCCAGCCGACCATCCAAGACCGGCTGGCCCTTCGATTTAGACGATTGGATCATCATGTCCGTTAATCCTGCTAGCGTCACCAACCCGCCCGCGCAGTTTCCCGAGGACTTTGTCTTTGGCGGCGCCACCGCTGCCTACCAGGTAGAGGGCGAGACCCGCACTCACGGTAAGGGCAAGGTTGCCTGGGACGACTTTCTGGAGGCCCAGGGGCGCTTCTCCCCCGATCCCGCTTCGGACTTCTACAACCAGTACCCCGTCGACCTGGAGCTGTGCGAGGAGTTCGGCATCAACGGCATTCGCCTCTCCATCGCCTGGAGCCGCATCTTCCCCAACGGCACCGGCGAAATCAACCCCGAGGGCGTCCAGTTCTACCACGATCTCTTCGCCGAGTGCCACAAGCACCACGTTGAGCCGTTCGTCACGCTGCATCACTTTGACACGCCGCTTCCCCTCTTTGAGAAGGGCGACTTCCTCAACCGCGAGACCATCGACGCCTTTGTGGACTTTGCCACCTTCTGCTTTAAGGAGTACGCCGACCAGGTGACCTACTGGTTCACCTTTAACGAGATCTGGGCCGACGCCTCCAACACCTACATCGAGGGCACCTTCCCCGGTGGCGTCAAGGCGCATCTGGCCGAGGCCTTCCAGTGCGAGCACAACATGATGCTCGCCCACGCCAAGGCCGTGCTGGCCTTCCACAACGGCGGCTTTAAGGGCAAAATCGGCGTCATCCAGTCGCTGGAGTTTAAGTACCCGCTCAACGAGAACGACCCCGCCGACATCAAAGCCGCCAACAACGAGCACGTGCTGCAAAACCAGTTCTTGCTCGACGCCACCTTCCGCGGCGACTATGCGCCCGACACCCTCGAGTGCGCCAACCGCCTGGCTGCCGTCTCGGGCGGCACCATCGAGATCCTAGACGAGGATCTGGAAATCATGCGCGAGGCCGCGCTCTACAACGACTACCTGGGCGTTAACAACTACCAGTGCCGCTTCTTGAAGGCTTACGACGGCGAGAACGACCTGCACCACAACGGTACGGGCGAGAAGGGCACTGGCCGCTGGCGCGTTAAGGGTATTGGCGAGCATGTGAACAAGCCTGGCATCCCCACCACCGACTGGGACTGGATCATCTATCCCGAGGGCCTGTTCGATCTGCTCGTCTACATTAAGCAGCGCTACCCCAACTACAAGCAGATTTTCATCACCGAGAACGGCATGGGCTACAAGGACCCCTACAAGGACGGTTTTGTGGACGACCAGCCGCGCATCGACTACATCGAGCAGCACCTGCGTTGGCTGCTCAAGGCCATGGAGGTGGGCGTCAACGTGGGCGGCTACTTCCTGTGGAGCCTGCAGGATCAGTTCTCCTGGACCAATGGCTACAACAAGCGTTACGGCTTCTTTTACGTTGACTTTGAAACCCAGAAGCGCACGCCCAAGGCAAGCGCCTACTGGTACAAGCACGTGGCGCAGACCCGTCGTCTGGACTAGTGGCTGGCGGGGTTGCCCGCTCACACAACCTGTCCCCATTTCTCAGCCGGGGGCGGCACGTCACACGGCGCGCCGCCCCCGGTCTTTTTGTTTTTGGGCTGGTCGGGAGCCGTTTGTCTCGATCTGTAACATCTGACCCGCGGTTTCGGCCCCAACTGTTACAGATCGAGATGAACGGGGTGGGCCGGGCCGAATTGTCTCGATCTGTAACACTAAACCCGGTTTTGGGCGTCTACCTGTTACAGATTGAGACAAACGTACCGGCCAATCCTCTCAATCTCAATCTATAACAGTTAGCCGGTTATTTCTCCCCTACCTGTTACGGATCGAGATGAATAGATTAGACCTAGCCTAAAAATCTCAACCTGTAACACGTAGCCGAGTTTTTCAGTCCAAACTGTTACAGATCGAGACAAACAGGCCGAGCAAGCTACACCCGTAGGTCTTTCACGCTGGAGCATTCGACCAGCACGCCCGAAACAAGCGTACGGCTTCTGGAGCTCGGGGCTTCTAGGCACGCAACGACCTCGTCGGGCGCACGGACACCCAGCCCGCGGTGACGGAACTTCACCGACATATCCCGAAAACTCGATCCCCGGCTTAGCTTGCGCGCATTATCACAATAAAGCCCCAACGATACACGGTCCTGCGGTTCAATGAGCCACAGGACCGCATTCCACCGATCAGATAAAGATCGTCATATACAGAGGTAGATATATCCTATGCCCTTCAGCCCTGAGCTGTTTTGGGTGAAGAACTATCTCTTCTCCGACTCGTCGTTCGAATCGTCTGCCGAAATCGTCAAGCGAGATTGTTGAATACGATTTGGAAGATTTAACTTCAACAGGAGTGACCCGCGGTTTTCCAGCCGCGTCTTCAAAGCCGCGCGAAACAAGAAAATCAATTTCACGCGTTCTGGGCCGACTCCCCTCCGTTTTGGAAGGCTCCTGCCAGCTGTAATAAAAAAGCGAATGCCCCAGACTCTTAAGCTGCTGCGCCACGATGTTCTCGATTAGCATTCCTTTATTAATTGAAATTCTTCCAAATTGAATGTCTCTATGAACATCCATAAGGTCCGGACCATCATCAAACGCCAAGCTCACGAGCAATCCCGTGTCCGCCATATAGCATTTAAGCGAAGACGCGTCCTCGTGCAGGCGGTAACCCACGCTCGGATCACTGCATAAATAGCAACGGTTAATCAGTCGCGCATCCTCAAGCCAGATTAACGCCGACTCATATGTCTCAAAACGGGACCCCTTCTCCAAGCTGTCAAATTTGAACCGTTTATTTGCCGCAGATAATTGACCCGGAATATCATCATAAACCGCCCGCGCACGTCTAGCGTCCGAACCTCCAAACTTGGCAATGTCCTCCCTGTACAGTGCGATAATCTGTCGTTTAACCCTGTCGCATCCTCTAAAATCATTCTCTGCCACAAAGGAGTCGACCGACTGAGGCATACCACCGACAAGCATATACTCATCAAATAATCTCATGCACGTCGCATGAACGCCGTCCGGAAGCGCGGTCCGAGATTCGCGCGCTTTACGGATCTCTTCTGCATAAAGATCTTTTCCGGTCGCCCAAAGATACTCCTCAAAATCGAGGGGCTCGAGAGGGATCCTTTCTTCCTCTGACGGTATGACAATGCTATCGACATTCTTTTTGATGGAGACAAGAGAGCCTGTCTCGATGTAATCAAATCTGCCGTCTTCTACAAGATGCTTTATGTATTCGCGCGCGATGGGAAACCGCTGCACTTCATCAAAAATGACCAGCGACTCTCTCGGTTCGAGGGCCTTACCATACTGCAGCTGAAGCATGCGTAAAAAAAGATCGACATCTTCACGATGGTTCAGAAATATATCGAGCGTGGCTTTGCTAGCAGCCGAAAAGTCAATGTACAGATAATCCTTGTATTCATTTTGCGCGAAGCACTTGACGAGCGTCGTTTTGCCAACGCGTCTTGCACCCTCAATAAGCACCGCAGTGCGCCCTTGCGAGCGTTCTTTCCACTCCTGCAGACGATCATATGCCTTCCGTTTAAACATAATCTCACCTCAGCATAATTTACGTGCTAGTTTACAAAAATACCGACCTTCAGATATATCTAATAATACAAAAATACCGAGCTTTAAATGAGCTTATAGCTACAAAAATACCGACCATTGCATTGGTCTAAACATACAATAATACCGAGCTTCATGTATAACGGATGCTATGCCGAGCCGTCTCGATCTGTAACACTAAACCCGGTTTTGGGCGTCTATCTGTTACAGATCAAGACAATTCAACGATGCCGACTATTCGATACGGTGTGGTACAATTATGTCCCAACGCAAAGGAGGTACCTATGCCCACCTGTGTGCCTGTCCGAGACATGAAGGACACCGCTGCATTTACCGCGCTTGTTGAGTCCGAGCGCGACGTCACCGTAACCAAGAACGGCTACGAGGCCATGCACTGCATCAGCAGCGACCAGTATCGCCTCATGCAAGACGAAATCGCCAAAGCCAAGCTGCTGTCTCGCATGATGCTGGCAGAAGACGAGATATCGCAAGGCGACTACAGCGACTACGACTCCTTCGCGACCTCGATACGAGACAAATATGACCTATAACGTCGTAATACTCAAAAGCGCACGATACGAATACGAGAGTATTGTCGGATACCTTGCTCAAATCCTCATGAATCCACGTGCAGCAGGCAATTTTGTTGCTGAGTTTGAATATCAGCTTGATCTGCTTCGCGAGCAGCCGCTCCTACGGCCTCTCTCCCATATACGAGAGCTGGCGGCACGCAATTATCGATCGTTTCCCGTCAACAACTACGTGTGTCTTTACAAGTGTGAGCGCGATACGATCTATATCGCCCATGTCTTTCACCAGTCACAGGACTACGCCCGCCTGGTCTAGCCCGGCAGCACGAGCTAGCAGATGACCTGCGTGTGTTCCTCGATGGCGGCGCGGTCCTCGGCGGCGATACCTGGCTCGCACACCACGGCGTCTAAATTGTCCAGGCGACAGAAGGTATAGAAATCGCGCTTGCCGATCTTGCTGGAGTCGGCGATCAGATAGCGCGAGTCTGCCTTGCTAAAAGCGAGCTGCTGGATACGGCCCTCGTCCATGTTGGACGTAGACACGTCACCGTCCAAGATGCCGTTGGCGCCGATAAACGCCGCATCGATGCCCAGCGCGCGCAGGGTATCCTCGGCCGTTGGTCCCACAAAAGCGGCGGTGCGGCGACGGTACATACCGCCCACGAGGCACAGCTCGCAGTCTTCGCGCGCCTCGAGCAGGTTAAACACCGAAAGCGAATTGGTCACAATGCGCAGGCGAAACGTCGGCAGCATCGAGGCCATCTGCTCAACCGTGGTGCCCGTGCCCAAAAAGATGGTCGAGCCCTCCTCGATAAGCTCCACAGCACGGCGCGCAATCTGCAGCTTTTCCTCGGCATGCTTAGTGCGCTTTTCGCTGTGCGAATACTCATGGCGCAACATAGCGTGCGGACGGCCCTGTGCACTGCGGGCTCCGCCGTGCACGCGCTCAATCTCGCCTAGGCTCGCAAGTTCTTCGAGGTCGCGGCGAATCGTCATGTCCGAAACGCCCAACGCATCCGAAATCTCTTTGACCGAGACCGTGCCCTGCTCCTCGAGCAGCTGACGAACCTTATCCTGTCGCTCTGCCTTAATCACGATGAATCCTCGCCGTTCTTTGCGCGCATATCATTCAAACAGTAACGAACAAATTGTATCAGACTCGTACGCGTCAAAAATGAACGCCCGCACAGGGTGGCGCGCGCAGACGTGGTGTAAGAGCGTCCCGAGGTCCGTCGCTGCAAG